>JALEQD010000171.1 GCA_022768655.1 Anaeroplasma sp. | reverse complement strand
ATTTGATTGAAGGAATTTTGACAAGACGTTCGGTGCGTCAGTTTGACACCTCAAAAAATATCAGTAAAGCTGATTTAGAGGAAGTTATTCGCGCCGCGCAATATGCGCCTTCGGCCCATAATAAGCAACCGTGGGAATTTTTGGTGATTACCGACAAAGAGCAAATGACCGCGTTGCGCAAGGTGCAGCCGTGGACCTCGTTTGCCAAAGATGCGGCGGCGGTGGTGCTGGTTTGCGGTAATACCGAGGTTTCGTTCAGTCGTCACAAAGAAGATGAAAGTTGGACTTATGCTGATATTGATTGTGCTTTAGCAACCGAAAATCTGATGTTGGCGGCGCATGCCAAAGGTATCGGCAGTTGCTTTTGCGGCGCCGCGCCAATGCCAAAGGTGATTGAGGGTTTGCAAGAAATGTTCACGTTGCCGGACAATATCCGCCCGTTAGCGATTGTGGTTATGGGGTATCCGGCAGAAGAGCCTAAGCAACCTGCCGAGCGTTATGTGCCCGCTAAAGTGCATTGGGATAAGTGGTAGGGCGCTTTTATTCGCCAAAAGTCAATAGAATATATTTGGCTTGCTGAGGTGGAATATCAACCAAAAGAGTGAACGGGATTTTGGCGTGAGCCTCGATGGTTTGGGCTTCCACCTCTTGTTTTATCTGTTTTATACTGTTGGTGTTCTCATCCAAAATGTTTATTACAACCGTCGGAATCGCCATGCGCTCATCAGTGGTGTTGTTGATAAAACCTTTGATGTTCAGCTGATTGCCCTTATCATTGTCGGCATAGTGGCGGGTGATGTTTTGAAACTCTAACCCTTCGCCAATGACGCGGGAAGGTACGCCAAAACCGGAGTAAACCTGCTCGGCTTGCGGAAAACGACGTACCAGCTCATAACGACCGGCAAACAAACTCAGGGCAATGATAATCGCGACGGTCAAAAGCTCAAGCGTGATGGTGAAGCGGTTGTCCCATCCCAAAAGTTTTTTGATTTTCGGAAGATTTTTTTTGAGCGGCGACAGTTGTTCAAACTCGGTGTTAATCCGAGAACTTTCATCTTTAAGGCGCGCGAAAATAACGCTCATCTCGTCTTCATTAACCGTCGGTTCGGCTTGGGACTCGGTATTTTCTTGCGGGGCCGGTGTGCTTAAAATCTCGTTTTGCTCATTGGCAATCACGTTTTGCGGTGATGCAACGTTATCATCGGAAATTTGCGGTTGTGTTGCCTGCGGTTTGTCCTCAGACAACGGCGAATCGGGCACGTTAAAATCTTTGTGGGTACACGTCCAAACTTCTCCGCAACGGGTACAGCGAAACTTTTTTCCGTCAACAGGAATCAAACCTATTTCAACAGAATAACAGGTGTGACATTTTGGACAATATACTTTCATTATTAAC
>JALEQD010000034.1 GCA_022768655.1 Anaeroplasma sp. | reverse complement strand
TAATTAACTGCTCTTCTTTATTAACCTCTATCTTTAAATCATCTATATTTGATAAACCATTTAACAAATCACAATACAATTCATTTGCTATAAATTCTTTAGCGAGATTGTTTAATCTTTCATTGTAAATTTCCTGCTGCCTTTTACTTCTTTCCTGTAGAGGCTCATTAATTGAAGCTCCTAGTAGTTGCCAATCTAATATTAAATCTATATCTTCAGACATTCTAGAAATAACATTATAAGCTTTTGATAAACTTGTTCCACCTTTAAATGTGAAATAATCTTTGAATTTTGAATCATTAAATAAGAAATCCAGTATATAGCAAATCCAAAAATCCTTCTCAATTATTGATGGATGTATTTTCATGTTCATCGCAGTTGTATCAAAATAAAACGTTTATCTTCTTTACTCATATTAACAACATTTTTCATTACTAATACCTCTCATTCTTTTAATACACTCATAAATCCATACCGTTGTATTTTTAGATTCATTACAAATGTTTTCTAATTCTTCTAAACTAAAGTTATTAGCAATTGCTTTTAAATTAGTGTGATTAATATTCTCTTTTCCTAATTCTTTTATTGCTTGAATAACTAAATTTGTATTATATGAAAATGAATTGGTTTCTCTTAGTGAAGCATGTTTAAATTCAATAGTATTTTCCTCGTAAACATATTTTCTATAAGGACCAGAACTAATATAAATATATTTAGATGGTATTTGAGTTGAAAGTCCTAAAACATTAAGTGCATAATTTCCAGTAGGATAAATATCCCAGTTAAAATTCCTTGCAATTGCTTTAGCGATTCCATCTATTGATGGTGGAGTATACATATTAAATGTTTTGTTATATTTAGGAATATCATAAACCCCTCTAATAAGTCTTCTAATTATTTTGTCTTTGGTCATACGTTCCAAAGTTTTTCTTAAGTTATTATAAGATCCTAATTCAATAATATCGTTAATTGTAAAAGCATTTAAATCTAATTGTTCGATTTTATCGATTATTTTTCCTTGCAATTGCATTTTAACCGCCACCTTTTGTCACAATTATTATACTATTTTTGTGACAAAAAATCAATTGAATTTTAATCATTATATAATTACTTTTGTTTTTGAGTTTTTCCCTGTGGATACCGATTCCTCGACACCAAAACTCGCGGTTTCAATATTTGAACTTTGCATTTCCCCATTGTTAATATATCATGATACTTGATTTTCCTTTCAAATATCCAACAAATCCTGAAACTGATACCTTTGGTGGTATCTTGACCAACATATGAATGTGATCAGGACATACTTCCGCTTCAAGTATTTCAACTCCTTTGAATTCACAAAGTTTCCTCAATATTTGCCCTATTTCCAATCTCTTACTTTTATAGAACACTTGTCTTCTATATTTTGAAGGCAAATACAATATGGTACTTACAATTCCAGCTTGTATATGATAAACTAAAATCGTCATTTGGTTTCGTTGCCATTTGATTACCTCCTATATTTTGTTTTCGGTTGCCAGACCAATTACATTATATAGGAGTTTTTTCGTTTGCTCAACGCTACCGCTTTTCAGTTCTCACCTGCATAGCAGGCGGTTTTTATGTGAGGCATTAGCCTAATATAATTAAAAAAGAACTGAATTCAGTTCTTTTTTAAATACAAATATCATCTATTTTTTCAATATTTTCATTGTTTTGAGACAAAACAAATAAAATATCATCCTTTAATAATAAATCATTACCTGAAGGAATAATAATTTTATCATTACGTTTAATTGCACCAACAAGCAAGCCTGATTTAAATTTAATATCCTTAATATTTTTATTAATATATTTAAAATCATCTAAAACAACAAATTCAAATGTTTTTAATATCAGATTATCAAATGCGTAATAATGACTTCCGTTAAAATGATTTGAATTATAATATATTATTTCTAGAATACTTTGAGCAATAACCTGAGGAGTCGATATAGCAATAGTTAGAGCATTTCCTTTTAATACCTCCTCATATGACCTTGTTTCTACAATCGATATCATTTCACTAGCGCCATAGTTTTTAGCTATTATTGAGGATAATAGATTAATATCATCCTTACCAGTAGTTGAAACTACTGCTGTTTTATCTGTAATAGCTAAATCCTTATATGAATTAATATCTGATGCATTAGCACAAATAACATTAATATTAGGATATTTTTGTAATAAGTATTTACATTTATTTAAATTAGAATCTAATATAGAAATCTTTAAATTTGTTTTTAATAATTTAATTAAAATAGATTCACCTAAGGAACCTCCACCCACTAAAACTATAGATTTTAATGGATTATGAATCAAATCTAATTTAGAAAATAAGATAGACATTTTATCATTAGTTGTTAAAATACCTATAGTATCCTTTTCTTTTAAAATAAAATCACCCTTTGGTACTAATAATTCATTATTTCTTACAACACCAATAATTAAAAATTCAACCTCTAGAAATGGTTTAATATCCATTAATCTTTTATTAAGAAAAACACTATTACTAGATATAGTTATTTCTGATAATATAAGCTTCTCATCCCAAAAGAATGAGACTTTTTTTGCTACATTATAGCAAATTTGAGAAACGATAGTATTAGAAAGTAAATAATTTTGATTAATAATATTATCTATTTTAAATTCCTTTTTAATAAATTCTATATCATTAACAAGATCTCTTCTTTCTAAAGAAGCAATAACATATTTACATCCCATATTTTTAGCCATAGACGCAGCTAAAATATTAATTTCATCTACTGATGTTAGAGTAATTACATAATCAGCATATTCTACCTTTGCTCTTTGTAAAACCTCACGTGATGCACCACTTCCACATACAGCAGATACACTATATTGATTAGTAATTGCTTCTATTTTTTCTATTTTTTTATCAATTACAACAATATCATGATGCTTTTTTTCAAAATAATTAATAAGATATTCTGCTGAGGTGCTTATACCTATTATTATAATACGCATTTTCCTTCACCTTCCCTTTGAATTCTTTTTGCTTTTATATTTTCAATATGTAAATACACCCTTTTATTTGTTAGGCCTTGAACAATTACAGTAAACAAAATAGTAAAATATGTCGCAGCTAACAATAATATATATTCATTTGAAGCTAAAATATTCTTTGAGCTTAAAACTAGCGCAAGAGATAATCCACCTTTTAGATTCCCCCATGTCATTAAAGTCAAATATTCCTTCCAATTATATCCTCCAGGAATAGATTGCCCTTTTGGAATCAATAATGGTATACCAACTCCTGAGAATCTAGCACAAAGTGAACATATTACAGATATTACTCCAATTAGTAATAAAATCCAAGTGAATTCTATTTTTAATACTACTAAACCAATTAATACGAACAATATCCCATTTAAATAATAATCAATAATATCCCAAAATGTTTCATAGATATCTTTTTCATCAGTTATTTTAAAATAATTATCATTTTTGCTTCTATAATAAGCGAAAATCATACCACAAATAACAGATGAAATACATCCAGAAAATCCAAATTTTACACAGATAAAATAAGAAAAAGCAACTGCTAAGATACTTAATAGAATATGATTTCTTGGATTGTGAGATAACTTCATTAATAATAACAATAATAAACAAACAACAAATGATACAATAATAGCTCCAAATATTTCTTGTACCATTACAACTAAAATATTAATACCTATATTTGTAATTATGCTTTTTACAAACGCAAATAACACCACTCCTATTCCATCATTGAACAATGATTCACTTTCTATTACAGTAGTCAAATTTTTTGACATACCTAATTTTGAAAGTATGCCTGTTGCGGCAATAGGATCTGATGGTGCAATAATACAGCCTAACAAAATACATATCCATATGCTAATATTTATCTTAAATATTAATAAAATTAAATAAAATAATAAACCATACACAAATGCTGAAATAGCAGTTGAAATAAAAGATAAAATTGTTATGCTTTTTATGTTTTTAGTAAACTTTTTAAATCTTACTTTACTAGCTCCAGCAAATAACATAAAGCATAAAACACCATCTAATAAATATGATTCTATATTAAATTCCTTTAAATTTAAAATAATATTATTAAACCATTCAAAATCAATAAAATAATCTAATAATTTCAAAATTAAAAATAGAATAACAGAAAATATTAATATTGCAATTTCACCCGGAATCTTAATAAATCTTTCATTTATTATTGAAACTAATGTAACGATTAATATTATAAAAGTGAATATAGCAAATATTTCCATATATCATCCACTTCCTTCAAAAAATTCATTAATAATATTATAGAATATTATAAATATATTTGTAAAGAAAATCCGCAAAACACCAAATTAAAAAAGCTTTCAAAACCTTT
>JALEQD010000165.1 GCA_022768655.1 Anaeroplasma sp. | reverse complement strand
GAATTAAGACAACAATATTTTAATACTAAATCTATATGTACATATTTTGAATTGAATTCAATAATAAAAAATAATATTAATTATCATATATTAAATACATATCAATCAATATGTACTATAAGATTAGCTCATAATAATATGATGAAATTTATTAAATATAATGATAAGGATTATGGACATTTACCAAAATATAAGAAAAAGAAATCATTAATGCCACTTATAACTGATCAAATAAGACCAATATGGTATAAGGGATGTAAATGTATAAAGCTACCTTTATCTAATTTAGCTAGAACAAGTAAAATATTTAATAAAATATTTGAAGATAAATTAATAGATATTTTTATCAAGGAATCAGAACTAAAGAAAAGCTTTAACATCTTCATTAAAATACCAAAAGAATTATATGATAAGAATATAAGACAATTCAGAGTAATACCAAAGGGTAATGAATTCATAATTGAATTTACATATGAAGTAGAATTTATCAAGCCTACAAATGAAATAAAAAAGACAATGGCTATCGATTTAGGAGTATCTAATCTAGCTACATGTATAACAACAGATAATGAATCATTTATAATAGATGGTAAATACTTAAAAAGTATAAATCAATTCTATAATAAGCAAAAAGCACATTATCAATCATTATTGCCAAAAAATATTAAATATTCAAAAAGAATAAAATTATTAGATAATAAAAGGAATAATAAGGTAGATGATTATATAAATAAAGCAATTTCACAATTATTATCTAAAGCAATAGAATTAAATGTTGATGAAATAATTCTAGGTTGGAATAATGGTATAAAGCTAAAAGGTATAAAGAATGATAATCTAATAGGTAAGGATAAAAGAAAGGTAAATCAATCATTTATTCAATTACCATTATCAAGATTTAAGGATAAGCTAATAAATAAATGTAGGCAGCTAGGAATACATATTCATGTTATTAATGAAGCATATACATCAAAATGCTCATTTTATGATAATGATGAGATAAAGAAAGATAATTATTCAGGTGATAGAATAATAAGAGGCTTATATAAAACAAGAAATAATAAAATAATTAATGCAGATGTAAAT
>JALEQD010000016.1 GCA_022768655.1 Anaeroplasma sp. | reverse complement strand
CAACAATACGTACTTCTTTAGTTTCTAATGGTTGTAAGATTGATGGTACTGTTGAAGAATCTGTATTATCTCCAGGAGTAATAGTTGGTAAAAACTCATTTATTAAGAATTCTGTAATTCTTAATGATGTTAAAATTGGTGATAATTGTAAAATTGAAAATACAATTATTGATAAGGACACTGTAATCGGTAATAACTCAATTATTGGTACTGGTGATGATTATCAACCAAATAAGGATAATCCTAAAGTACTTTCAAGTGGTATAAATGTAATTGGTAAAAAATTAATTTTACCTGAAGGATTAGTAATTGAAAGAAATGTTAGAATCTTCTCTTCAACTAAGACAAAAGAAATTACACAAAAGCATATCACTTCTGGTGAAACTTTAAAATAATAATCAAAAATACCTTAAGGCTAGGCCTTAAGGTATTTTTGATTTCTTAGAATATTTAGTGCTTCTTCATTTGTCATATCTACAAATAAAGGAACAAATGTTATATATCCTCTATCAGCTAAATATACATCAGTATTTTGATTTGTATCATATGTTATATCGTTACTAATTGGAGCATACATGTTATTATCACGTTTTTCAAACTTAGTTTTAAATCTTTTTTTACCCATCTTACAAAATTTATAGCCTTTTATAGAAGCTTTCTTAACAGGATAATTAACATTTAAAACATAATCTTTAGAATATATTTTATTTTTTATAATATATTCTAATAATTCATCTAAAGATTTTTCGACACATTCAAAGTTTTGGTAATCTGTTGATATTGCAACGCTTGGAATACCTTCAATATATCCTTCTCTTGCCGCAGCAACAGTTCCTGAATAAATAATATCAGTGCCAATATTTAAACCATTATTAATTCCAGAAAAAACAATATCAAAATCACCTAAAATACTAACAGCTAATCTAACACAATCTACAGGAGTACCTGATATTTCATATGCTTCAAAACCAACAATTACATTAGTTTTTTTAAATGAAATATTATTTCTTAGTATAATACTATGGCTAGATGCACTTTTTTCTGTATCAGGAGCAACAATAATAACCTCTCCATACTTTTTCAAATGATTAGCTAAAAGAAATAAACCATAGCCATTAATTCCATCATCATTAGTAATCAAAATTCTCATTTTTATTTCCCACTTTTGTATCTTCTTTTTTTGTAAGACAAATCATTTTTCTTTAATCTGCCAGCAATCTCATCTATTTTTGCTTGTCTTTTCTTTTTATAACCTGGTTTTACCTTGCCACTTTTAGGAACATATTTTTCAGCTAATTTTTGATAATCAGTTTTTGGTTTAATGCGTTCCAATCTTGTGTTTCTACCTTTATATTCTATCAATTCCTTATTTTTAATTTCAAAATATTCTGGTTTAACCTTCCTCTTGGCCAAATTATCTAAATATTCATTATCAATATCGTCATATAAAGAATATACTATTCCATCCTTATACATTCTTCCAGTTCTACCACTTCTATGAAGATAAAACTCAAAATCCTTTGGTAATTCATAATTAATAATATGACTAACACCCTCGATATCGATTCCGCGAGCAGCCAAATCAGTTGCAACTAGGTATTGATATTTTAATGCATTACAATCAGCTAATACTCTTTTTCTTTCACGTGGAGTCAAATCACCATGCATTTGGCCAACAAAATAACCCTGTGCTGCTAATTTTGAAGAAACATCAATAACTGTTTCTTTTTTATTAGCGAAAATAATACAAAAATATGGTTGCATTGTGCCAAGCAAATCACACAAAACATCAAATCTATCTTTATGCTTTAAAGGTATCCATATATGCTTTATTTTAGCATCAAGAGTATTTTTCATATCTAAAAATTCAACATTTTGCATATATTTTTTTATAAATGGTAGGACAAATTCAGAAATTGTTGCTGAAAAGAACATCAATTTAGAATCCTTAACAATTGTTGTTATAGCATCTAATTCATCAGAAAATCCACTCTCAAATGTCATATCTACCTCATCAACAACAAAATATTTAGCAGTATATATTTTTAAAACATTTTCATCAATTGATAAATCCTTAATCTTTCCTGGTGTACCTATTACTATTTGTGGAATTGATGATTTTAATTTTTCTATTTCTCTTAATCTATCATTGCCACCACTATATAATCTTATATCTATTCTTTTACCACAAAACGAAGCTATATGCTGAGCCATTTTATAAATTTGCATAGATAGCTCCTTTGTTGGTGCAATTATTACAGCTTGAACCTTGTAATCATCTTCATCCAAATCATTAAAAATTGGAACTAAAAATGAATGTGTTTTACCTGAACCAGTTCTTGATTTAGCTAATATATTTTTACTTGTTTTTAATTTCTCAAATACTTTTTTTTGAACATCTGTAAATTCATTAAATTTTAAATCCATTAATGCTTTAACAATATAATCCTTTAGTTCATAATTATCAAATAACACATTAATCACCTCATTTTTAAGTCTAGAATAGAATATCATTTTAGTTATTATTTTTCAAGTTATTTTTTTGACTTAAAAAAAACATTTCAAAATATCTATCACTAACCTCTAGGCTAGGATTCAATTCTATATCAGTAATTAAATTTAAATCAGTTATTATATTTTTAATATAATTATCTCTTACTATTATTTTCCTTGGAATACCAATTCTTTCAAATAAATCAATTAATTTATTTATACTATTTTTATAATACTCATTATCTTTAAGATTATTCGAATCAGCTTCAATATCAAATGCTAATACCTTTTTATTGATTCTATCAGAAACAATAAAATATCTTGGTATTTTATATGTATCATTTTCATATGAATCTCCAGATGAAATTGGTAGATAATTCGTAAATTCAACCTCTACTTCTATTTGAGACTTTTTCATATTATATAATCTTTTAATATTTTCATCTTCAATTTTAAATTTTTCATAGTATTGCTCTGGAAGTATTAGTTCAATTTCAGTATTCTTATATCCTTTAAGGCTTTCATCATAAAATCTAGTAATCATTTTATTATTATCATTAGAAAATGATAAAGAATTGTTATTTAAATGCCTTAATAGGTATAAATATTGAGGAAGAAGCTTTAATAAAATATCTAAATCATTCTCATTAAGTTGCATTGGAAAATATCCTTTTTTATATTTATGAAAGCATATTGCTATATCATTAAAAGCTATATTATATTTAGAAGGAATTATTTTTTCATCAGCTTTCAATTCTTTCTTATTAACATATGAAATAAAGTATCCCTCTTGATAGTTTAACAATTGATATACACTTATTTTATTTTTAATCATGAATAAATAATTATTTATTTCATTTTCATTAAAAATAAATAATCCCTTTAATTTACCATTTTTTCCCATTGCTGATGCATATGAAATTATATTATATCTAATATCTGTATAGCATAGAAGCTTGTCATCATATGAATAGTCCCATGGCTTTAATTCATAAAGCTCATCTGCTAGTTCATATAGATTTATCCATTTTTCTTTAATCATTCTTATCCTTCTTCCTATAAATAATATTCTTACCATATTTTTGCTGAAACATAGAAATTATATTATTAATATTTTCTGCTTTAACATCCTTATCATTTATAGTAAATAAATTATATTCTATTGGAAGCTCTGATTCATGTAATATATTTGAAAAACCCACACCGACAAGCCTATAACGTTTTTCAAATGAATAATTATCCTCAACTAAATTAGTTATAACCTCATACAAGCTTTGAAAATCATTAGAATATTCATCTAATGTATCCTGCCTTGTTATTGTGTGAAAATTATCATCTCTTAATGTAATATTTACTGTTTTAGTGTAATAATCCTTCGATTTCATCTTACTACATAATTCCCTTGTCATTCTTCTCATTTCATATAATATTTCTGATAATGATGATAAAAAAACATCATATGTTTGTGAGGTTGAAATACTAGATGAATCAGAATATCTATTTGGATCAATAATATTTGATGAATTACCTAAAATATGATTAATTACATAATTATAGGAATTATCACCAATTATTGATATTATTCTATCTTTATTTTCTGGCATCATAAATTCAGCAATAGTATTAATTCCGCCATTAATTAATTTTGGATATGTTTTTTTCCCAATTCCAAATATTTCTTTTACGCTTAATGGATATAATATATCTTTAACATCCTTTTTTCTAATAACTGTAATTCCTAAAGGCTTTTTAATATCTGATGCCATCTTAGCTAAAAATAAGGTTGGAGCTATACCTATCGAACAAGAAAGTCCCAATTCCTTTAATAATCTTAATTGTATTTCCTTTGCTAGAACAATAGGATGCTTAGATTTAGAAATATCTGTCATATCTGCATAAAGCTCATCAATACTAGCAACCTCTATTAAATTTGAATATTCCTTTATTATATTAACAAATTTATTATGGTAATCCTGATAATATCTATAATCAATACTAATAACCTTTAAATCAGGCTTTATTTTATAGGCTTCTGATATTGGCATTGCTGCATGTATACCTAAAGCACGAGCTTCATAGCTAGCTGTTGAAATTACTCCCTTGTATGTGTTTTCTCTTCCAATCGCAAAGGCTTCTCCTCTTAAGGAAGGATATAAAATACAAGCAACTGAACAAAAATATGCATTCATATCAATATGAAATATAATTCTTACATGATTTTCTTTTTTTATCATTTTCATCTTCCTTTTTTCAACAACTTAGTATATAATGAATATGTTTATTATAACATTTTTTATCAAGTAGGTGAAGATTGTGGCAAAGAAAAAACAAAATAGCTATTATGTAAAACAACAAGCTGAACAAAAAAATGCAAAGAAGCCATATAAAAGCCCAGCACAGCAAATGTGGGGTAAGGTTATTATTGCAATTCTAGCAATATTAATGGCACTAGGCGGATTAATTTCTGTTATTTATTTAATCGTTCAAAATATTTTACATTAATTTTTAAAAACCTTTCGATTGAAAGGTTTTTATTTTACTATTTAATTACGTGAATATCCATATCCTCTAGCATCCATTCAAGATAAATACCATAAGCTATTGTAGCATCCTTTATAGATACATGTGTAACAGCACCTATTAGCTTATTGTCTTGTACAATTGGACTACCACTCATACCCTGAATTATTCCACCAGTTTTATTTATTAGTCTTTCATCAATTACTTTAAATGAAATTCCTTTAATATCCTTTTGGTTTTGTTTTTCTAAAGATATTATTTCTATTTCAAATTTTTCTACCTTATCACCTGAAATTGCTGTCCATATTTCTGCTTTTCCTAAATTTATTTCATCTCTTGTCTTGAAATTTAAATACTCCATATTCGAAATATCTATTTTGGAGGAAGCAATTCCATGTATTCCTGTTTCAGTATTTTTTTCAACACTGCCAATAATTGTATTATTAATTTGTGCTTGCTTTTCACCAGCTTTATTTCTTGTAGGTAACACTATTCCTGTTACTTTCGCTTCATAAATCATACCTTCAGTAAATGAATCTGTATCAATTTGATGTCCAAGTGAGCCATATACATTTGCTCCTTCTAAATAATAGGTTAATGTTCCAACACCTAAAATACAATCCTTAACATATAATCCTAAGCTATAGGAATCATTATCTAATGATGGTTTTATATTACCTACATATTCTTTATTATTTCTAATATATTTAATTTGCACCTCTTCACCTTTAGTTTTTCTTAATACTTCAAGTAATCCTTTAATATTATCTATAGGTACATTATTTAATTCTATAATTTTATCCTTTTCTCTTATTCCTGATTGTTCCCATGGCTTTTCAACCTTAGAATTATTCTTTATTCCAAATGTTCCTACAACCTCTACACCAGTATTAAGCTTAATACCTATAGGTTCACCTGATACATAAATCTTATCATTTTTGCAAATATCATGAGCATCAACTTTAATTCCTACAAAAAATAGTAGTAATAAAACTATAAATATGATTTTTTTCTTCATTATTTTCACCTCGTATTTCTATTTTTCCATCATTTTTCATAATATATATATCCAATTTTTACTAATTATGATATAATCGCTTTGGTGATTTTATGATTAAATTAGTAGCAATAGATTTAGATGGTACATTATTTGATGCACAAAAAAATATTTCAGATGAAAATATGCTAGCGATAAAGGAAGCAAGAAAAAACGGCTGCTACATCGTTATCGCAACAGGAAGACCAATTTGTGGTGTATTACCTACTTTAAAAAAGTTAGGTCTTGATACAGAAAACGATTATGTTATCACATATAATGGGGCAAAAGTATTAAATGTTGGTAAAAATGAATTAATTTTTTCTACTACTATAACAGGAAAAACTGTTAAAGAGCTTTATTTTGAAGCAAGAAGATTAGGTGTATTTATTCATGCATTTAGAAAAAATGAAGAATTGATAACATGGAAACATAATCCTTATACTGATGTTGAAGTAAAGATAAATCATATTGATGCGCATGAATTTGATTTTGAAAAAATTGATGATAATGAAGAATTTTTGAAAGCTATGATGGTTGATTCATTTGATAATATTACTAAAGCTATGGAAGGCTTAGATAAAAAATATTATGATTTATATAATGTTGTTAGAAGTTCAAAAATATTTTTAGAATTTTTAAATAAAAGTACAGATAAGGGAAATGCGATTATCGCTTTAGCAAATTATTTAGGAATTGATATAGCACAAACAATGGCCATTGGTGATGCTGGAAATGATTTATCAATGATTATAGATGCTGGTATTGGTGTTGCAATGGATAATGCATTTAAAGAAATAAAAGAAAAAGCAGATTTTATTACAAAATCAAATGAAGAAAGTGGAGTTGCATACGCAATTAATAAATTTGTGTTAAATAAATAAAAGGCTACAATGTAGCCTTTTATTTATTTAACAATGATTTAGCATGCTCTAAAGCATATATTGATAGTTTATCACCTGATAACATCATCGCAATTTCTTCTACTCTATCCTTATATGAAAGGTCAGAAATTTCTGTATGAGTTCTTCCATTTTCAAGTATCTTATATATATGCTTATGATAATCACCTATTGCAGCAACCTGTGGTAAATGGGTAATACATAATACTTGTGTATTTTGTGCTATTTCATGCATTTTATTTGCAATTTTTTTTGCAGTTTGACCAGAAACACCAGTATCAATTTCATCAAATACCATTAAAGAAACAGTACTTCTTTTTGATAAATAGCTCTTAAAAGCAAGCATTATTCTACTCATTTCTCCACCTGATGCAACCTTATGTAGTGGTTTTAATGGTTCACCCTTATTAAAGCTTATCATAAATGAAATCTGATCAATTCCACTATCAGTAAATATTGATTTATCTAAATAATTTGATAAATCAACATCATTAAATTTTATTTCAAATAATGTGTTTTCTAAATCTAAATCTACACATTCCTTTACTATTTCTTTTTCTAATTTCTTAGCTATATTTTTTCTATATGTAGATAATTCAATTGCTTTTGATTTTAATATATCAAAGGCTTTTTTTAGTTCAGCATTTGCTTCGTTTAATACATCATCATAATTAGTAACCATATCTATTTGTAAGGTTATATTTTTAAGATGCTCTATTAATTCTTTAACTGACATTTTATATTTTTCTTTAGCTTTTGTAATATCATTTAATCTTTCAATACTATTATTAAGCTCATCCTCATCATAATCTAATGAATCTATATTTCTTCTCAAATCAGCTTTAATTTCAGAAATAATATAATAACTATCAAGTATTTTTTCACTAAAATCTAAATAATTTGCGTCAAATTCACTTATATTTGCTAATTCCTTACCTGCATCATATAATTTATCAACAGCCTGATATTCATCATCTAAGTAGTTATATGCATTACATAATGAGGTCTTAATTTTATCAAAATTTGATAATTTTGAGATTGTTTCTTCCAATATAGTATCTATATTTTCTTCTAAATTAAGCCCTTCTAATTCATCACGCTCATATTTTAAGAAATCTAATCTTTCTAATGCTTTTTTTTGTCCATTTAAAATATATTCATATTTAGAATATTGTTCATTATATAAATATAAATTTTTAGAATATTCACTAATTAGCTTATCATATTTTTTATCATCCTTTGGATTTAACATTTCTAAATATGAATCAGGATTAAAAAGCTTATATGTATCATTTTGAACATGAATATCAGCTAAATATACGGCAATATTTTTTAGTGTTACAAGATTAACACTATGATTATTTATTTTAACAACATTTTTACTACTATCATATATTTCTCGTAAAATAGTAATTTTATCCATAATTGGGATTTGATATTTATTTAAAACTTCATTTAAATAGTCATTACTTGAAAATATACCAGTTATAGAAGCCATATTTTTCTCATATCTAATCATATCACTATCCGCTCTAGCACCTAATAATAAAGAAATAGTATCTATTATTAGAGATTTACCAGCACCAGTTTCACCAGTTAAAACAGTCATTTTATCATTAAATTCAACTGTCAAATCTTCAATTATAGCAAAATTTGTAACGATTAGTTTTTCTAACATGGCTTTACTCCTTACTGCATACTTCTATAAAATTTATTCTTGAAATAATATTCTTTTTTATCAATGCTAAAAATTCCTTATTACCACTACCACCTAATATTGGCGAAGGAATAAGCTTTTCAATACCTAAATTATATTTTTTTAATTCCTCATTGATTGACTCTAATACCTTAATATGAGTTGTTCTATCCTTTACAACACCATTTTTCATATAAACCTTGCCTACCTCAAATTGTGGCTTTATTAAGCATACTAATGCATTATTATCATCTAGAAATTTTGAAATGACACCTAACAAATGCTTAATACTAACAAAGGATACATCCATAACAAAATAATCAATTACCTCAGGAAAATAAGGTATGTCCTTTATATTTGTTTGTTCTAATGAAATAACTCTAGGATCTTCTAATAGCTTTTCAGCTAGCTGATTTGTTCCAACATCAATCGAATATACTTTAGAGGCATTAGACTGTAATGCACAATCAGTAAATCCACCAGTAGATGCACCTATATCAACAATAACCTTGTTACTAAAATCTAATCTAAATTCTTTAATAGCTTTTTCTAGCTTCAAACCACCTCTAGAAACATATGGATTTGTATTTTTAATAATTTCTATTTTATTATTATCAGAAACATCAAGACTAGCCTTTGCCTCCTTGCCATCAACTAATACAGCCTTTTCTTCAATTGCCGCTCTTGCTTTACTTCTTGACGGATAATAATTTTTTTCTACTAAAAACAAATCTAATCTCATATTATTCCTTATCAAAATCAACAAGTCCTGAATCAGTCATTTTTTTAACAACTAATTCTTCGCTTGAATTTAATATCTCATAGCATTTTTTTGATATTTCTAAGCCCATTGTATACCCTTTTACAGCATCCTCAAGTGATATTTGCTTATCCTCTAATGAACGAAGTATCTTATCTAAGGATTGTAAATATTCTTCAAAAGTTTTATTGTTTTCCATCTTCAATCACCTCTACTACCTTACTTAATACCTTACCATTTTTCATTTCTGTTGTTAAAACATCATCTTTTTTTATTTTTGTTACATCAGTAATAATTTCTCCATTAACAGAGTTTATTGAATAGCCCTTATCCATTATTGATAATGGATTAACTCCTTCAAGCCTATGCTTTAATATATCAAATTGATATCTTTTATTATTTAGTATTTGTCTAATTAATATTGAAAGCTTTTCTGTATATGAGGAAAGTATTTCTTTCTTATGCTTTAAAATATTTAATGGATTAGATCCTTCTAATCTTCTATCCATATTTGAAATTTTCATTTTAAGCTCTGAAAAAATGTAATTAATATGCTTTGTCATTGCATCAACATAATAATTAACATTTTGTTTTAAATTGTCAATTGAAGGAGTTGCAAGCTCTGCTGAAGCAGTAGGAGTTGCAGCACGTTTATCAGCAACAAAATCAGCAATTGTAAAATCAATTTCATGTCCAACAGCTGAAATAATAGGAATATTACTGTCATATATTGCTTGGGCAACAATTCTTTCATTAAATGCCCACAAATCCTCTATTGATCCACCACCACGACCAACAATTAATACATCACAGATATTATCACTATTTGCTTTAGCTATCTGTTTAACAATATTATTTTTTGCATCATCACCCTGTACTATTGCAGGATATAAAATAACAGAGGTTAAGGGATACCTTCTTGAAATAGTATTTATAATATCTCTAATTGCTGCCCCTGTAGGTGATGTGATTACACCTATAGTTTTTGGAAATCTAGGAATTGGCTTTTTATGATTCACATCAAAAAAGCCTTCCTTTTCTAATTCCTTCTTTAGCTTTTCAAAGGCAAGATATAAATCACCTACACCATCACTTTTTAATTCCTTAACATTTATTTGATAGGTTCCAGATGGTTCATAAACAGTAACATTTCCTTTAACAAATACCTTCATACCATCATTAGGCTCAAATTTAACATTTGAAGCATAGCTTGAAAACATTGTTGCTGAAATAGAAGAATTTTCATCCTTCAATGTAAAATAAAAATGTCCACGAGAATTATGCTTAAAATTCGAGATTTCACCCTGAAGTAACACCTCTTCTAAATGATGGTCGTGGTCAAATTTATATTTTATGTATTTAGTTAAAGCCGTTACAGTAAGATAACGATTTTCTTCCATAATAACCTCTACATTAATTTTTTACAAATATTATCTAATAATTTATTATTAAAGCTAACTGCTTTATGATCTCCTTGATCAGAATACTCCTTTGTGATTTCTAATGCTTCATTAATAACTATTTTCTTATCAGTACCTGATAATAATTCAGCAGTAGCAAGTCTAATAATAGCCTTATCTACTAAATTTAATCTTTCCATAGTATAATTGACTAATGACTCTGAAATAATAGAATCTATTTTTTCAAGATTATCACTTACTAATTTAACAAAATCTAAAACATGAAAATTAATATCATCAATAATCTTTGATGCATCATCAAATGTTATTTTATTAAAATCACTAGTATATATAATTTGCATTGCTTTAATTCTTTCTTCTCTTCTTGTCATTG
Source organism: Anaeroplasma sp. (assembly GCA_022768655.1). Lineage (GTDB taxonomy): Bacteria > Bacillota_I > Bacilli_A > Acholeplasmatales > Anaeroplasmataceae > Anaeroplasma. The sequence continues at coordinate 8,509 of JALEQD010000016.1, read as the reverse complement.
ACATTTACCTCTTTTTATACCTAATTTTACCATAAAATAAATATAAAAAAAAGATTTCGTTTTATATTTTTAAAATTAGAAAAAAAAGAGTTTATCAACTCTTTTAAAAACTACAATAATAATATTTTTTAGCAATTTCACTTAATGCTTCTATGGAATTATCCTCTTCATTAACTAAATTATAGACAATATTAGATATTTCATCTTTGTTTTTTTCTCTTAATGATTTTTCAATAAGCTTTGATAGTGCATGATCCTCATATAGTTTATTTATTATATTATTAAAATCAAGCCTAGTATCCTTTTTTATACCAATGTAATCTAAAAGCATTGCATCCATTTTTAAACGATTATAGCTTATTTGTTCAACTTCCTTTGCTAAATCATAATAGCCTTCTTCTTCTAATTGTAATGCTAATAATCGTAGATATGCTGATGAATTACATATTCTAGACTGGTATCTTTTAATATGCTTTACCAAATCCTTTTCATCAACAAGAGGTATTTTTTTTAATATTGTTTTTGCATCATCATTTTTACAAATTGGACAAATTATATCTTTCTTATTTTCCTCATCTTCAAATTCTTTTCCGCATTCTAGACATTCATATCTCATAATATTTCACCATAATTATTATTTTCAATTTTATATATTTTATTCAAAAAACTTATTATATTTTTTGATACTATATTAGTTTTAGTTATATTAAAATGATCATGATTATCTAATAGTAATAACTCTTTATATTTTGATTTACATTTAGATAAGATAATTTGACCTGTTTTATCATTAACAAGATAATCATTTTTTCCAAACATAACACATAATGGCATATTAAAAATATAAATTTGCTTATTTATTTTTCTTACAATCGATGAAAAAATAATAAAATATTTTATTTGTCTATAATTCATTTTCTTTTTAATGTCATTTTTTGTTAATTTAGCATATGAATTATTACAAAATAAATATTTATAATTTTTGGGATTTATGTATGAAAAGGCTGGGGCTAAAAGAATAATAGAATGTGGATTTCTAATTTGTGCTAAATATGAGGCAATCACTCCTCCTATTGAATATCCTATAACATCAATATAATCATATTTTTCTGATAATTTATCATATTCTAGTGTAATAAAATTTACAACATTTTCATAATTGAATTTTTGTATATTTTTTCCATGTCCTGGAATATTAGGAATACTAATATAATCATACATACAAGATAAATTTTTCTTTATTATGTAATAATCATCTTCATCAGACAATAATCCATGTATACATAGCAAAGCTTTCATATTTTCACCATATTAAAATATGTAAAATATTTTATTATTGCAACAAATAATAGTTTATTTATTGAATAAAAAGAAAATAAAATATATAATTTATCTGGAGGTTTTCGATTTTATGAATGATTACAAAAGTTTCAATTTATTAAATAAAATTTATTTTGAAAGAACTGGTGGCTCAGAAAATGAGCTTAAGGCTGCAAATATTATATTAGAAGAAATTAAATCATTAAATGCTTCTTGCTATTTAGAGGAATTTGAGGTTGATGGAGCTAATATAAAAAATGCAAGCGTAACATTTGATGACGATTACAGTATTGAATGTGTAGGTGTGGGAATGTCAGGTTCCACTCCTTTAGAAGGAGTAACAGGTGAATTCATATATATTACATCATTAGAGGATGCAAAAATACAGGATGTAAAAGGAAAAATATGCTTAGTGCATTCAAAGCTTGTAAATTATAAGCTTTACGAGGAGCTAGCAAAGAAAAAGCCAAATGCTTTAATTTTATGCTGTGGTAATGTATATGATGACTTTGATAAGGTTGACTTAGATCCATATATGTATAGACCACGCCATTATGAGAAAGGAAAAATTCCAGCAGTATGTATTAGAATGAAGGATGCTGAAAAGCTTCTTAGAAAAAAGCCTAAAACATGTAAAGTTATTATGGTTGAGGATGAACTTAAAAATATAAGCCATAATGTAATTGCTGAAATACCTGGTTCTACTTATCCTGATGAAATTATCGCAATAACTGCACATTATGATTCAGTAAGTTATTCAAAGGGTGCATATGATAATGGTACTGGTAGTACAGCAATAATGCAAATATTATCTCATTTTGTTAAAAATAAACCACTTAGAACATTAAAGTTTATATGGTGTGGTTCAGAGGAAATGGGCTTATTAGGCTCAAAAGCCTACACACAAGCACATAAGGATGATTTAGATAAATACAAATTATCTGTTAATATCGATATGATTGGTGTAACAATCGGTAATGATATCGCTTGTGTTACTGCCAATAATTCTTTGGTTTCATATTTGAAATATTTAGGTAATATGAGTGGCTTTCCAATTTCAGTAAAGCAAGGCGTTTATTCATCTGATTCTACTCCTTTTGCTGATAGTGGAGTTCCAGCATTGAGTTTTGCAAGACTATCCCCACAGGGTGGTGCAAAAATTCACTCACACGATGATGTTATGGACTATTTAGAAGAAGATAATTATTATAAAACTTGTGATTTTATAATTAAGTTTGTTTCAAATATGGATGGTTCTGTTCTATTCCCAGTTGAAAAGGAAATTCCTGATAATATGAAGGAAGAAATTGATATTTATATGGGAAGAAAAGAAAGAAATAAAAATTAAGGAAAGGAAAAAAGTAATATTTAATTACTTTTTTACAAATTATTATGAATTATCAATTAGATACTAATAAAATCCCTCAACATGTCGCAATGATATTAGATGGTAATGGTCGTTGGGCTAAAAAACGTTCCTTACCAAGAACATTTGGTCATAGAAAAGGAGCTTTTAATATAGAAAAAATAGCTGTTGCATGTCAAAATTTAGGAATAAAATATATGACTTGCTACTGCTTTTCTACTGAAAACTGGAAGCGTCCACAAGATGAGGTTAATTATTTAATGAAGCTACCTATTAGGTACTTCAAAAAAGCATATAATACTATAATTGAATCAAATATCAAAATTCAAGTAATTGGAAGACGTGATAGATTTCCAAAGGAGCTTTTAGATGCAATAATTGAGGTTGAAGAAAAAACAAAAAATCATACTGGCTTAACTTTAACATTATGCTTAGATTATGGTTCATATGATGAAATTACTACTGCTTTTAAACAAATTGCAGATGAAGTTATAAAAGGACAAATAAATATAGATGATATTACACCTGAGGTAATTACAAATCATTTATTTACAAAGGATTTACCACAAGTAGACTTGTTAATTAGAACCTCTGGAGAATATAGAATTAGCAATTATCTTTTATGGCAAATTGCATATTCTGAGTTCTATTTTACAGATGTTTTATGGCCTGATTTTAATGAAGAAGAATTAAATAAAGCAATCTATGATTATCAAAATAGAAATCGCAGATTTGGCGGATTAAACAAATGATTACAATAAACAAAATTGAACCTCAAGGCTATTGTAATGGTGTAAAAAGGGCCTTAGATATTGTTTATAATACTTTAGAAAATAAAGAAATTAAAAGACCTATTTATCTTTTAGGCCATATTATTCATAACAAACATGTTGTCAATGATTTAAAGGAAAAGGGTGTTATCGTCATTGAGGATAAGAGTAAAACTAGGGAAGAATTAATTGATGAAATTAATTCTGGTAGTGTAATTTTTTCTGCTCATGGTGTAAGCCCAATTGTTTATGAAAAAGCAAAAAGAAAAGGCTTAAATATTATAGATGCAACCTGTGGTAATGTATTAGTTGTTCATAATAAAATTAAAACCTATTTAGAAAATGGTTATACATGTATTTATATAGGTACGAAAAAGCATCCAGAATGTGAAGGTGTATTAGGTATTTCTTCTAGCATTATTTTTGTTAGTAGCATTGAAGATATAGATAATATAAACATAAATAATGATAAAATATATGCTACAAATCAGACAACACTATCAACCTTTGATATAAAAAAAATATTTGAAAAATTAAAGGATAAATATTCAAATATTATAATTGATGATAAAATTTGTAATGCAACAACAATAAGACAAGAGGCTATGGCAATACAAAAAAAAGTTGATTTATGTATTGTAGTTGGAGATATGGAATCATCAAACACAAAAAAGCTTGCAAAAGTATCAAAGGAGATTGCACATATCAATACAGTTTTATGTGAGGATTTAAATTCATTAGATAAAACCATATTAAATGGAGTTAATTCAATATCAATATCTTCTGGTGCTTCTACTCCTGAATATGTTGTAAATGAAATAATAGATTATATAAATAAGCTTTAATACAAAATAAAAAAATGGTTTAAAAACCATTTTTTATTTTGCTCCAAAGAAATCTAATAAAGCATTTTTATCTTCATCTGATAAATCAGTATTTTTTTCAATTTCTGATACTACCTTATCTTTAGTTTCAGGTTCAAGTTCTAATTTTGCATCAACAGAATTAAATAAATCAATTACACCACTTTTTACAGCAGTTTCTACAACCTCTTTTATTTCCTCTTCTGTTACAGTTTCCTTAGTTGAAATTTCATACCCTTGTTCTAATAGGTTTGCTGCTTCATTAAAATCAATTTTAGAAATATCAACATTAGATAAATCAATATCAACTAAATCATCTAGTTCCTTGATAACATCATTTATAACTGTAGCTACTCCTTCAGGAAGCTTACCATCACTTATACTTCTTAAAACATCTGATATTTCTTTAACATTTTGAGAATTTAAGCCCTCTGATGTATCAACTGATGTTATAGCAGAAAATTTCAATAATGTTTTTACACTTAAAACCTCATCATCAAGACAATATTCTTTTCCTGATACTTCAGTTTTAGACGCTAATTGAAATATAAAATCTCCCTTAGAAATAACCTTACAAGCTTCAGAATCATTATATTGTTCAAAGCCTGTTTCCTCATAGAATGTTTCAATACCTATTTCTTCGAATAAATTATTTCCATTAATTTCACATGTTGATAATTCTTCAACATTTCTTGAAAATCCAGTTAAAACAGAAATTAAAACAAATGAATATACAAATCCACTTAGTGCTCCAATTACTCCACCAACTAATCTATATTTCTTTTCACCCCTTGCAAATATTGAAGCTATTATCGCAAAAATAATATAACTTAAAATCATAAAAATAACTAATAGTAATAAAAATACTACTATTGATATAATAACCTGGAATAATGGCCATAGTGAATCTTTAAATTTTTCTAAATCACCAGTAAATATATTGCTAATTAAATAATCCTTTAATGTTTGCTCTTCAATTTTAACATCCAGCAATATATATGTAGCTTTATTCTTTAGCAAGAAAGATAATACTACTGCGACTAATATCGAGCATGTTCTAATTGATGATTTCTTCCATCCTCTAAACATACCAAAAAGAAAACCTAAAATAACAAAAAATCCTAAAATAGCAAAAACTATAATCTCAAGTGGACTCATAAAATACCTCCCTATATTTGTTTAAGCACTTTTTCATAAATTAATCTTTTTGGTTCGATAGCTATATGAGAATATATTACATACCCACATGCTTTAAAACCTAATTTCAAAGCTAAATGTTGCATAATTACATTCTTTTCATGAGTATCTACTCTAATAGAATCATATCCATTTTCTTTTCCATATTTAATAGAAAATTCAAATAACTCAGTAGCAACACCCTTACCCCTAAATTCATCATTTACAGCCATTCTATGAATAGTTAAATAATTATTAGTTTCAATTTGCCAAGAACCATATGGTTTTTCATAATCCTTTTCACAGCCTGATAAGGCACATACTCCACAAACCCTATTATCTCTAATATTCACAAATAATCTATCCATTTTTATGTCATTTAATAAGTCATAATCATGTGGATATCCTAATGGCCCATTCCATTGGGAAGAACCTGATGCCTTTAAAAATGCTCTAGAATCAACAATGCATTTCATTATTTGATCTAATTCTTCTTCCTTTGCCCTGCGAATCATTTTGATACCTCTTTTATTTTTTCTAATAATTCATTATCTGATAAACCATAAGCCTCATATACCTTTGATATGCTTCCATGTGGAATAATTGTATCACTATCAAATGCATGTGAAAATACTCTATTGTTATAACACATTTTTTCTTTATATTCTAATACCTTATGAAATAAGGTTCCAGATGATACAACCTGCTCAACAATTAATATTGGTGCATTAGCTTTAAAAATCTTATCTAATGCTAAATTATCTATTGGCTTAATACATTTTGCGTTTACTACTGTAGCGTCAATATTATTATTTTCTACAATAGATTTTATTCTTGATACATCTGGTCCATAGCTAATAACTGTTAATCTACTTCCGGTTGTCAAAAATGACCAAGATAAATCACATATATAATCATAATCTACATTTTGATGATATGTATTTCCTCTAGGATAACGTATAACAATAGGCGATTGTATGTATTTAAAGGCATAATTAAATAAACCTATAGTTTCTAATTCATCCTTTGGCATACAAACCTTTATATTAGGCATTGCCATAAACATTGACATATCATAAATACCTTGATGAGTTGATCCATCCTCTCCAACAATTCCTGATCTATCAATACCTATAACTACTTTTAAATTTTGGCGTGAAATATCATTTAATATTTCATCATATGCACGCTGTGAAAATGTAGAATACATTAATAAAACAACATTTTTATTTGATAATGCAATACCAGCAGACATTACTGCCGCATGCTCCTCAGCAATACCAACATCATAAAAATCCTTAGGATATAATCTTGCAAATTCCTCAAGCTTAGCACCTGATTTCATTGCAGGAGTAACAACTATAAATTCCTCTTTTTTGCGATGTTCAACTAAATAATTAGCCACAATTTTAGAATAAGAAATTTCATTTTCATTTGTTATTTTTATTGGCTTTCCTGTTTCTATATTAAATGGTTGTACACCATGAAAATCACCTGTTGTATCATCTTCAGATGGTAAATAGCCTTTACCTTTTTTAGTAATCAAATGAAGAACGACAGGTTCTTTACACATTTTCACCTTTTTTAATACCTTTATACACATAGAAATATCATTACCATCATATGGACCATAATAATCAAAGCCCATATCCTCAAAGATATTATCCTGCTGAATAAATCCTTTTATACCTCTTTTTATTTGGTGTGCACATCTTGCAAAGCTTGCTGGAAATATTTTATTATTTATTGCCTTCATAGTTGTATAAAATTTACTTCCTCGAAGCTTTGAAAATGTCTTAGATAATGCTCCAACAGACTTTGATATTCCCATTTTATTATCATTTAATATAATTATTGGATTCTTATCCTTCATTTGACCTAAGAAATTTAATCCCTCTAAAGCAACTCCATTCATTATTGAGCTATCACCAATAATTGAAAGAACTCTTGAATCCTTATCTTCATCCGCTAGAATAATTCCAGACATAGCTGAAATTGTTGTAGATGAATGACCTGATTCCCAAATGTCATATTTAGATTCATTTCTATTAATATATCCAGATAATCCACCATATTGTCTTAAGGTAGTAAAATCCTTTGCTCTACCTGTTAATATTTTATGCACATAGGATTGATGTCCTACATCAAATAAAAACTTATCCTTTTCAGGGTCGAAAACATAATACATCGCAATTGTAAGCTCAACTATCCCTAAATTGCTGCTTAAGTGGCCTCCTGTTTTAGAAATATTTTCTATCAAAAAATTTCTAATTTCACTAGCTAATTCCTTAAGCTCCTTAATCGATAAATTTTTAATGAATGATGGATCTTTTATTTCTAAAAGATTTATCATATTATCACCATTTTCTAAAAATCTATATTATTATACACTAAAACCAATAATATTAAAAGCAATCTACATTTATTTTACAAATTATCATTTGATTTTTATTAATTTTGCAACAAAAAATCCTTCATAATTTTCATTAGGAAGAACACACATTGTACCTGGAATACTAACAGGAAGTGTTGAAACATCACTAAATAAATTAAAATCAATTGGAACAATTTGAAAATTATTAGTTTTTAATAAAATATTTACTACATCTTCATTTTCTTCTTTTAAAATCGAACAGGTAGAATAAACTAATTCTCCACCAACACGTAAAAGCTTTGATGCTTTTTTTATTAATTCCGTTTGTGTTTCAACTGATCGTGAAACTAATTCAGAATTAAAAAATTTATAGCTTCGCTGATTATTATAATCGATAGTACCACTTCCACTACAAGGAGCATCTAGTAAAATCTTATCAAAAATAAAACATTCATCTAATTTTCTAGCGTCATGTTCTATTATATTAATACGCTTTGATTTTTGTTTTAATATATTATATCTTAGCTTTTCGCATCTAGCTCTATTTTTTTCAATTGCAGTAATGTTTGCATTGCTATTTGCTAAATTAGCAATTTGTGTAGTTTTTCCTCCAGGTGCAGCAGCCATATCTAATATTGAA
>JALEQD010000009.1 GCA_022768655.1 Anaeroplasma sp. | reverse complement strand
AAACCATGTAGAGCTCTGACTCTTTATTTCTTGGTCTTTCCATCACTATCGAAATAAGTTAGCTGGGAGAATCTTTGACTCTCAGCTTTTCTTTTTATGTAGGCATACATTTAAAGAAAGGTTTTTGAAATAATGGGCGTGGCCGCTTTTGAGAATAGCAATATATCTCGTAAAAAAAAATGTCCTAATTTCAATTTATTATTTTAATCTGCTTAAATCTAATGGAGAGCATAGGCATCTCGTATAAAGCAAACGAAAAAAGGTATAGGTACTAAATTGAAATTAAAACCAGCTTTCAAAGAAAATACAGATGATATTGGAGGTAAGGAAAATGAAAGGATTCTGTATATCCTTAGATGTGTCTAAGGGATCAAGCTTTTATCAAGGGTTTAAAGGTCTTGAAGAACCAATTACAAAGCCTAAAAAGATAGAGCATAATTTAGAAGGCTTTAAAGAATTACTAAAGCTAAAAGAAACTATTAGAAAGGAATATGATTCTGACTGTATAGTAGTATTTGAGTCAACTGGTGTTTACCATAGGTCATTACAAACCTACTTAGATGAGCATGATTTCAAATATACAATTATTAGTCCATTATTATCAGCTAAGGTTAGAAAAAGTGATATTAGAGGAACCAAGACAGACGCAAAGGATTGTGCATCTATAGCTAAGGTGTTTTATCTTAAAGAATTAAGAATATATTCTAAAACAGATGAAATATACGCTGATTTAAAAGAAAAAAGCCGTTATTACGACTTTTTGATGGACGAAATGAAGCGTTGGAAGATCGAATTTAGAAGATTGCTAGACATTATTTATCCTGGTTTCGATAAATTGTATGACGATTTATATGGCGATTTTATTCAAGCGTTTCTATTAGAATATAATCATCCGGAAGTTATCAGAAAAAAGAGATTAGATACAATAGCTAAATTCTTGGAGAAGCATACATGTCATAAGGAAGCTTACTGTATTAGACAAGCTCAAGCATTAAAAGAATATGCCGAAAATTGTGCATCAGGCTGTAGCTATAAATCATATTTGGTTAGTCAATTTGATATAATTATTCATAACCTAAACGCCCAAATAAAGCATTTAGAATCAGTACTTGATGAAATAGTTGAAATAGCTAAAACATTACCTAATTTTGAAATGATTAGAAGTATACCTGGTATAGCAGATAATCTAGCAGCAAGAATCCTAGCTGAAATTGGTGATGTTAATAGATTTAATAATGCAAGTCAATTAGTGGCATATTCAGGTATAGATCCTCAAATCTATCAATCAGGACAAATATCAGGATTACATTTAAAAATATCTAAAAAAGGTAATAAGAAGCTTAGATGTTTATTATATCTAGCAGTTACATGTATGATTAGGACATCTAGAGATACTGTAATAGTTGATTTTTATAAAAAGAAAAAGGCAGATGGATTAGCAGCCCGTTCCGCCTTAGTAGCATCAATGAATAAGTTAGTCAGAATAATATATTCATTATGCAAAAATGGTTGTCTATTTAAATAACCATTTATATTATACTACATAATTTTTAAAAAATGCCTCTTTTGAGGTTTTTTCGTCGTGGTTTTGATTATATACGTTAATTTATTGGAAAATTATTAATTTAATACTTGATTTTCCTTATCTAATTTTATTTGGAAGTATATAAGCTAATTGGAAATGATATTTAACAAAGTGAAGAGTAAGTAATACTTTTTTACACTCACTAGCACTAATAACAGTATCCATCTCTACAACTGATGAATCAGGGTTTAGATTCATATATTCTAGATAATCTTCATATTTTCTTCCCTGCTTAATCTTTCTAAGTAGTGTTTTATCAGTTCTATGTTGATATCGTTTCTTATAGGTAACTTTACGTCTTAAATCAATGTTTTTAGCGTCTAAATAGCCTTTTTTAAAATAATTATAAATAGTTCGTTCAGAAACAGGTAATTCATTAGATGTAAAAATATGATATATAGGTTGACCGTTCTTAACATAAGAAGATACAGTATGATTTAGGACTTTAAATTCATCTGGAGAAAGATTAATACCTTCCCTAGTTTCAACTAAAGTTTGTTTATAATCCTTATTAGCTTCATCAGAATAGTAATACCATTTATTTAAATAACAACCTGAAGTTTTAGGACATCCATTACATACCCATGGGAATTTTGTTAGATTTGGACAAATATATTCAACATAATCTTTACATGTATCAATACATTTAAAAACATTTTTTTGACAAGATCTAGAATTATGAATGGAAGTCATTTTTTTATTACAAGTAGAGAAATTTGAACAAATAGAATTATAAGAACCAAGCCTAGAGTCTTTTGATCTTCCTTTAAAGATTCTGTGAAGCTTAACTTCTTTAGAAATGGTAGAAGGATCATTTTCCATCATATTACCAATATCCTTAAGAAGAATATTAAGCTTACCATTTTTATCTCTATGTTCAGTAATAATTTTTTGAATCATTATACGATCATCTAAAGTAAAGTGTTTCTGATATCTTTTAGAATCAGTATACTTAATTTTAGTATTAATTGTAATCTTAGTCTTTTTCATAGGCTACCTCCTCGTATAATATGTAGTGTGGATTTAGGCCTTGGATAAACCTAGCTACATATTGGTATTTTTGAAGTCCTAGTGTTATAATCTTATTTAGATATAACTTGATTAATGTGCTTTCGCCTCCTTGCGGCTAGACCGC
>JALEQD010000155.1 GCA_022768655.1 Anaeroplasma sp. | reverse complement strand
TAATTACATTTTAGGATGGATAAATGGGAATCCAGTTACAGAAAATTATAATTTTTATGGTTCAATTTATACTAAAAGTAATAATGCTGGAACATACACAATAGCTGGTGCTTCAAGTAATAATCAAATTGATAATAATATTTCAATTAGAACTAAATCAGGTAATGTTGACGTTACATCAAGCTTTAATATTAAAATTTATGCAGAGTTTACTATTTCTCCTAGAAAAATATTTATTGGATTTACAGGTGGAGAGCTTGTAACAAATGATGGTGTAAGTGTATATGAATATCAATATGCTGGTTATAATGTAGCTCCTACTTTAACTGCTCAAGCATATTTAGATAAAGAATTGACTTCACCTATTACTGATTGTGAAATTGCTGTAACAACATCACAAACTTTAGGTTGGGAGCCTAGTAATGATGTATTATATGATGCATATGCTTATATTAATAATACGGGAAATAATAGATTAAATTATGTAATGCATGAAGAATCTGGTGCAGATAATTATTCAGGTATTTCATATGAATCTGTTTTACAAAAAATTCGTATTGTTAAAGCAAAGATATATTTAACTATTCATGATGAGAATTATGTTATTGGTTATGATGATTTATGCTGGTCATATTCAAACTGGAATAATAGTAGCTATTACAAAATTACTGGTTTAAATTCTGGTTCTAAATTAGTCGGTAAGCTTGTAAGTAATTCATTAGTTCAAGATAAAACTGCTCGTGAAAAGGATGGTCATTATACTTCAAATGGATCTGAATTAAATATTATTTGGGAAAAAGCTAATTATACAGATTTTGGAAGCTCTAATTCATTAGATGATTATTTTATTTATTATGATGATAATGGTTCTAAAATTTCAGAAATGAATTTCTATGAAACAATTGTTCATAATGTTGATATTAAAATTAATTATAATGAATTTACATTTAAGTATTTTATTAATGGTGTTGAATATTTACCAACAATAAAGGTTGATAATAATGGTACATCTTATAGATATATAGAATACAAAACGGATGGTTCTATTGTACCTGTTATTGTAGAAGTATCTAATCTATATCCAAATGGTGATCCTTTGACTGGATATACATTAAAGTATTCTATTGATAAGATTAATCAAACAGATATGATTAAACTTGGTGGTAAAATTGAGAACTTCTATTTCCAATATGAAGTAAAACGAGATAATTTTATTGATGTTCATGATAACGTTTGGATTAATGTTATGAAAAGTGATGTTGAGCATATTCCAAATCAAAAGGTTGAATATGATAGATATGATTATTCAATTGTTGATGTTGATGATACATTATTTTTATTACATAATGGAATAAAAACACCAATTATTACTAAACATGGACAAGATCAAGAAATAACTATTGATTTTGTAGATAATTCTGGTAATAAGTTAACTTATAATCCAATAGCTCCTGGCAAATATTATTTACATATTACCGCAACTGAAGGAGAATTCTTTAATGCATTAGATAAAACTATTGAATTTGAGATTACTAAACGTAATATAACTATTTACCTTGATAAATCTCAACCAGAAAATCCAAATTCTACTTCAAATCCAAGTGGCTATTATAATGGTAAACCATATACAATCACTATCAATAGTGATAGATTAATTGAGTTTAATGGTTTATTAGAAGGAGATATATTCTCAGGTGCATTAATGACTAATGGTTCAGCGCCAGGAATTTATGATATTGATGTTGTTGGTGATTGGTTATGGAGTCCAATGTGGAGTGTTTATGATAGTAATTATAATAATATTTCTGAATATTATAACGTTATTGTTAAGGGCACTTATGAGATTTTAGAATTACCTATGACTGTAGCATCTTCTGGATTTACAGGAAATTACGATACAATTTATCATGGAATTACAGTTAATATTTCTGATCCAAATTCAAGTATTTGTACAATTTATTATTCATTAACTCCGGTTAATGAAAATACTGACAGTCCAGATTTTGCTTGGTCAACAATAAACCCATTATTTGTATCACCTGGAACATATACTGTTTATTATAAGGTAGTATGTCCAAATTATAAGACACATTATGGAAGTGAAATTGTTGATATAAGAGCATTAAGTATAACTTGGGATACACCAAAAGAGTTATTAGATTATACTGGTGGAGAAAAACATCCAACTTATCTATATTATATTTCATATGATATGTTCCCTCATTATTTAGAGGTTATTAATGTTAATCCTTCTAATGCTCAAGTTTATTATTATTTAGCAAAGGTAGGAGATCCAGTTGGTACTTATTCAACTGATATTCCTTTTGTTACAGATGAAGGTGAATATATTTTATATATTAAGTTTACTTGTCGTGATTATGAAGATGCTACAGCTACTTATTCATTTATTGTAACTGATGAATTCAATCAATCATTTGATCCTGTTGATCCTGATGATTCAGGAACTAAGGTTCCGTTATACTATGTTAATTTTGATGGTGAAGTATTATATGATGGTGTAGGAAATACATCAACAGAAAAAACAATTAAATATGACGGAAAGAATCATATTCTTTCATTATCATTCAATGATGAAAAAATACCAAACTTAAGTGATGCAGATGTATTCTTTAGCTTAAATGATAATCAAAATTATATTCTTTCTAATTCTAAAGATTATTATTTAGTTAATGCTGGAACATATAAAATATATTATATGGTTAGAGCTAGAGGAATGAAGAGTTTTGAGTCATATGTTACAATTACTATTACACCAAAGGAATTTGAAAATATAACTGTATCAGATCTTCTTAATTCACCATATAATGGCAAACCACAAACAGTAACAATTAATGGATTAGATAAGTATAGTGATTTAAATTATACATTATATTATTCTAGTAATTATAATGCTACATTCTATCCAGTTACTAATTCATTATGGTCAACTGATATTTCAGATATTTCTTTTACAAATGTTTGTGATAATTTAGTATATATAAGAGTCGTTTGTGATAATTATGTAGAACTAGCACTATCTGGTCGTGTGCAAATTGTTCAGTGTACTCCAACATTTGCTTTCGATAATGGTCAGGAAATAGAGTATAAAGCAGCAAGAATTAATGTTAGTGATTTAAAAATTGATACTATTCATGATGGTAACACTAATTCTACATGGTATGCTGTAACATATGTTGAAAAAACTGGTACATAT
>JALEQD010000226.1 GCA_022768655.1 Anaeroplasma sp. | reverse complement strand
TTCATTAGAAACTAAAACAACATCTTTATCTAATAAATAATCAACTGGTACTTTAAAAATATAGGATAATTCTATTAATTGCTTAATAGAAGGCTCACTTCTTCCTATTTCCCAGCTTGAAATAACATATTGCTTTACATTGAGCTTATCAGCTAATTCAACTTGATTTAAATTGTTTCTTATTCTTAATTTCTTTAATGCGTCTTTAAATGCCATAGTAACCACCTTTTTCTAAATATTATTATATTTTATAAATGCAATAAATGCAAGTATTAAAAAAATATGCATTTAAAACTTGAATTGATTAATTACATATGATAATATAAAAATGTAAACATTGCATTTATTTGTATACAAAATGAGGGGCAAAAATGAATAATACAAAGGGAATAACAATTTTAGAAAAAGATTATTTAAATGATTTAAATAAAATCAAAGAAACTATTAGAAATAACCAAAATAAAGCAATGGTAGTAGTTAATAGTGCTATGATAATGACCTATTATGAAATAGGCACTATTATTAATAAAAGAAAAGTATGGGGAAATAAATATATAGAAAATCTAGCTAACGATTTAGGTGAGTATGGTAATAGTTATTCATTTAGAAATTTAAAATATATGAGTCAATTTTCAAAAGAATTTTCTGAGAGTGAAATTAGGCAACAGCCTGTTGCCCAAATTCCATGGGGAACATTAATAACAGTTATTATGCCAAAATCGAAATCTCACCAAGAAATGTTGTGGTATATTAAAGAGACTCATAAAAATGGTTGGAGTAGAAGCATGGTACTAAATCAGATAGCTATGAAGGCCTATGAAAGAAGCTTAATAAATCCTACAACTACTGAAGCTGCTAATAATTCTAAAGAATTAACAAATGAATTATTTAAAGATACTTATGTATTTGGTTTTTTAGATAAAGAAAAAATAAAAACAGAAAAAGATTTAAAAAATCAAATGATAGATAATATTATTAATTTTCTACAAGAATTAGGACCTGGATTCACATTAGCAGGAAAAGAATATAAACTAATAACTCCTACGGGTAAGGATTTCTATATTGATTTATTGATGTATCATACAAAGATACATGCTTATGTAGTAATTGAAGTCAAGATAGGTGAATTTGATCCTAGAGATATAGGACAATTGGAGTTTTATGTTAATGCTATAGACGATCTTGAAAAGGTTGATGGTGATAATGATACTATAGGATTACTACTATGTAAGGATGCAGATAAATATGTTGCTGAAACTACATTAAAGAAGAATCATTTATCACTAGGTATATCTAAATATAAGCTAATAGAGGAATTGCCGGAATATTTAGAAAGAAAACTAAAAGAAATAAAGGGATGACGAAATCATCCCAAATACTTCAAAAATTATATATCAAATCTATTATCACCTTTAATTAAATCTACAAGCTCTGTAAATTTAACTGCAAAA
>JALEQD010000148.1 GCA_022768655.1 Anaeroplasma sp. | reverse complement strand
GCATGTAGATGAACTATCTGCTACATGTGAATTAGATGGGCATAATGCCTATGAATATTGTAAAAATTGTAGCTATACGACTAAAATAACATATCCAAAAACTAATCATAGCTATGAAAATTGGGAAGTAGTTGTCCCTGCAAGCTGTAGTAACATTGGTATAAAAAGAACAACATGCTCAAAATGTAATGAGGTAATTGAAGAGGAAATACCTAAATTAGAGCATGATTTCGATATCACTGAAAATTATATGGGTAATCCTTTAAAAACATATTATGAATGTAAAAAATGTGGATTTAGCTATGTAAAAGGAATTGGTGATAATCTAAACAGTCAATATGGATATTCTGAGCTATTAGCTAACAATCCTTTAATGGCTTCATATTATGAAATGTTAAATACAGCATGTCTTGAAATATATAATAGTAAAGATGATCTTATAGACCAAAAAATAGTTAGTATTGATTGTAATTTACCAGTTTATCTAAAAGAAGAATTATTTGAAATATTTTATTTTGAAAACCCTTGGTATTTCTTTATGCTTAATTCTTTTTCTTATAACAGTACACAGCTATCAATTTCTATGAGTGAAGAATATTTATTATATAGTAAGAGAAAAGAAGTAATTGATGCGATGGCATTATTAGAAGCAAAATGCTTAAATTTAATAAATGATGAAATGACACCACTTACTAAATATCTAATTATTCATGATTTGATAATAGAAGAATGCGAATATGCATATGTCAAGGATAGTAATGGTAATTATGTATTAAATGGTGAAGATAAGATTCCAGAAGATTCCTTATGGGCTCATAATATTTCTGGTTTATTATTGAAAAAAGAGGGTGTTTGTGAAGCATATTCAAAAACATTCTATTATCTATGTAAGCTATTAGGCTTAGACTGTATTTTCATATCTGGAAAATCATATGGTGGTGGTCATGCCTGGAATATGGTTAAGCTTGATGATAAATGGTACCCAGTTGATACAACATGGGACGATGATAATAATCTATCAAAATATAAATATTTCTTATCATCAAAAGCAAAATTTGAAAATGGCTCAAGCCATGTTAATGATACATTTAACTATTTAACATACCCAGTAGCTGATATATCAGGTATTAAGCTTGTCAAATTATATGAAAGCCAAGATTTTTATGGTGCTTATTCAAATATTTCAAATGCGTTAACATCTATGAATAATATAGAAAAAGATTATATAGTAGAATTAATCACTGATTATAATACAAATATAGGCTATACAATTACTGATTATACATATGAAATTGGTGGAATAATACCTAATGTTAATAGCATAACTATAAAATCTGAAGGTGAAGTAACTAATAGTATTAGCTTAATAAATAATTTAAAGCTTCAATCTAAGCTAACATTAAATAACATATATGTTAAGACAAATGATTATTATTTAAATATTGGAAACAACCAATTATTATTCGATGGCGACTATAACGAAATATTAGGTAATATTTATATTCAAGCTGGTGCAAGCATTAGCATGCTAAAAAATAATAATTTTAAGACTTCTAAGCTAGATAAAATATTCGGATATGGTTCAATATCTAGCGTTATAAATCAATTTACATTTAATATATTAAATTATTCAAGTAAAATATATTTATATTCTGAGACAACTAGTATTGGTAATTACTATCATTTTGTTGATGATAATATAGTTATTTGGTAATATACTTTTGGAGGAAATTATGAAAAATTATACAAAATTACAAACAAAATTTATTGAAGAAATTCAATCAAATGTAACAGTTTATTCACATAACAAAACTAAAGCTAGAATTTGTACAATTGAAAATGATGATAACAATAAGGTATTTTCAATTGCATTTAGAACACCACCAATTAATAACTGTGGCTTAACACATATTCTTGAGCATTCAGTATTATGTGGTTCAAAAAAATATCCTGTTAAGGATCCATTTGTTGAATTATTAAAAAGCTCTTTAAATACATTTTTAAATGCATTTACATTTCCTGATAAGACAATGTATCCTTGTGCAAGCCAAAATGATGCAGATTTTAAAAATTTAATGAGTGTATATATGGATGCTGTATTTTATCCACAAATTTATAATCATGAAGAAATATTTATGCAGGAGGGTTGGCATTATCATTTAGAAAATGAAAATGATCCAATCACTTATAATGGTGTTGTATATAACGAAATGAAAGGTGCATTTTCAAATCCTGACCAAATTTTAATGCGCAGCCTAATGCATCAAATGTATCCAGATACTGCGTATTCATATGAAAGTGGTGGTGATCCTAAATATATACCTGAATTAACATATGAGGTATTTAAGGATTTCCATTCAAAATATTATCATCCAACAAATTCATATATATTCATATATGGTAACTGTGATATGGAAGAAAGAATGGAGTGGCTAGATAAGGAATACCTATCAAATTTTGATGAAATTGATTTTGATACAACTATTAAATATCAAACACCATTTGAAAAGCCAATTTATAAAAGAGAATATTATCAGGTTTCAAGTGATACACCAATGGAAAATAAAGCCTTCCTTTCATATAGCGTTGCATTCCCTACAACACTAAATCAAAAGCTTTCTATCGCATCAACAATTTTAATGAAGGTATTGTTTGACAATCCAGGTGCACCACTAAAGGAAGCATTAATTAAAGCTAATTTAGGTCAGGATGTTCAATCAGTATTTGATGATGGATTATTACAGCCATTATTATCTGTAATCGTTGTTAATGCATCAGAAAATGATGAAGAAAGATTTATTTCAATAATAAATGAAGAGCTTCAAAAAATTGTTGATAATGGATTGGATAAGGAAGCATTATTATCAATTATTAATTTTGCTGAGTTTAAAGCAAGAGAAAGAGCATTCTCAGCAAATATGCCACAAGGCTTAGATGTTGAAATGACAGCATTAAATTCATGGTTATATGATGATAATGATCCATTTAGTAAATTAGAAACATTAAAATATTTTAAGGAATTAAAGGAAGAAGTTAATACTGGTTATTTTGAAAGTATAATTAGAGATTATATTTTAAATAATACTCATAAGGCATTTGTTAGCCTTGTTCCTTCTAAGACATGTAATGAATTAGAGGAAAAAAGAGTAGCTAGTTATTTAGCAGAATATAAAAATAGTTTATCTAAGGAAGAAATTTTAGAGCTTATAGAAAAAAATAAAAAATTGGCAGAATATCAAAGTACTCCTTCAACAAAAGAAGAAATTGATACCCTACCAAAATTAAAGCTAGAAGATATTAGCACTGAACCTGAAAAATATGAATTAGAGGTTATAAATAATAATGATTATAAAACATTATTCTCTAAATATCATACTAATGATATATGTTATTATAATTATTATTTTGATGTTTCAAATGCTTCTATAAAGGAAATAAATTATATTTCATTATTCACTGATATTTTTACATCAATTTCAACTGATAAATATAGCTATAAGGAATTAAATCAACAAATAATGAATAAAACTGGTGGTTTATCTGCTACAGTTACTCCATATGCTACATATGATAATACAACTAAGGTATTCATAAAATTAAGCTTTAGTGCTTTAAATACTAATGCTTCTATAGCCCAGGATATATTATTAAACGCATTATATAATTCAAATTATTCTGATGAAGTAAGATTACAAGAAAAATTAAATGAATTAAAGGCTAATCTAGATATGAGTGTTTCATATAGAGGACATGTTGTAGCATTAACAAGAGCTTTATCATATATTGAGTCTTCTTCAAGATATCAAGATTCTATTAGTGGTATTAATTATATTGATTTTATAAGTGATTTATGTGAAAATTTTGAAACTAAGAAAAATGAAATAATTTCTATGCTTTATGATATAGTAAAGAAGTATATATCAAAGGAAGCATTTATTTTCGCATTTACAGGTAGCAAAAAAGATTTAGACGCATCATATGATATTGTTAATAAATTTTATAATTTGATGCCTGATAAATCAAATTATAAAAAAGAAGAATTTAAGGCTTGTTGTGATAATGAAGGCTTTTTAACAGAATTTAATGTTAATTATGTTGCAAGAGCAGGTCATTTTACTCAACCATACAATGGTAGTATTTTAGTTTTACAAAATGCGATTAGTCTTGATTATTTATGGCAACAGGTTCGTGTACTTGGTGGTGCTTATGGCTGTATGATAAATATTAAACCAAATGGCTATATTGGTTTTACAAGCTATAGAGATCCAAATATATCAAGAACTAATAATACATATCAGGAAGTAGTTAAATTTATTGAGGGCTTAAATCCAACAAAAGAAGAATTATTAAAATATAAAATTGGTACAATTGGTAATTTAGAATCAGTAATGCATGTTAAGGATAAAGCCACTTTAGCTCAAAGACATTATTTAACTAATTTATCTTATGAGACTAGAAGAAAAATTAGAGAAGAAGCAATATCATGTACTAATGAGGATTTAAATTCATTTAAGGATTTATTTACTCAAGCATTAAAGGATAATGCTTTATGTGTTATTGGTAATAAGAAGACTGTTGAAAATAATAAATCATTGTTTAATAATCTTCGCAATTTAACAAAATAATGAAAAAATGCAGATTTGAAATCTGCATTTTTTGTTATTTTGTTAGTCGTTAGACTCACAAAAAAACCACACGCTAGGCGTGTGCGAATAGAAATAGCTTCTTGCGTTGTTAAAAATAAAAACCCCCATGATATAATGTTAATTGGTATGGCAACCGTAAACAAAATATCAGGAG
>JALEQD010000147.1 GCA_022768655.1 Anaeroplasma sp. | reverse complement strand
TTATTGATTTTGCAATTTCAATTATTTGCTCAACCTCATTTTCATCTACACCATTACCGTAGAAAATGGTCATAACCTCTTTATCCTTAAAATCATTAATTGAGTTTAATGCTTTATAAATTGCATCCTTTCTATCGTTTGCTGAAGCAATTAATTCACCATTATATATACAAATATTATCATGCTTTTTTATATCTAAATCGTTGATAGAAGTATCACGAATAGAATAGGTAACCTCAAGTGTATTAACGTTTTTAATTGCTTGAACTTCTTCCTCTAATATTAATTCAATATTATCACTATCAAAATTTAGCATTGAAATAGCACTAAAGCCTTCAGCAATCGTTAATGCTGGTAAAACATAAACATTTGCTTTATCATAAGTATCAGCAGCAATTTTTGCAGCAAGCCTTATATTTGAATTATTAGGGAAAACTAATATATTTTCTGCATTAATTTTTTCAAATGCATTAATAAAATCCTCAGTAGAGGTATTCATTGTTTGACCACCTGAAATTACCTCATTAACACCAAGTTCTTTAAATGTTGAAGCTAAACCCTCACCATTTGCTACAGCAACTAATGCGTATTTAATTTTTTCTTCTTGTGGCTTTACTATTTCAGTGTTTTCTGAATGCTGAACATTCATATTCTCAATTTTAACAGATATGAATTCACCGTATTTTCTCATTTCTGATAATACTATTCCTGGGTCCATAGTATGAACATGTACTTTAAATAAATCCTCATCCTTAAACGCAACAATTGAATCACCAATTGTTTTTAAGTAATCTACAATAATATTTGAATCAAATTCCTTTATATTAACCTTACTATTTTGTAATTGAAGAATAAATTCTGTACAATATCCATATGTTAATATTGAGTCAGCATCAAAAGTGCTTTTTTGTTCTTTATCTTCTATCTTTTTTTCTATTTTAAGAGTTGTACCAATCTCAACACCCATTGATGCTTTTAGCATACCCTCAATAATTAGAATAAAGCCAGCTCCTCCTGAATCAATAACACCTGCCTTTTTTAAAACTGGTAATAAATCAGGCGTTTTTTCTAAGCTCTTTTGTGCCTCATCTAAAAATAATGATAAATATTCAGTAAGAGTAGAAGAAGAATTTATATGTCCAATAGCAAAAGCTCCTGCTTCACGCATAATTGTTAATATTGTACCTTCAGTAGGATTTGAAACAACGCTATAAGCTTTTTTTGTACCTTGGACCATAGCATCAGCAAATTGTAATATAGAAGCATTTTCTAATCCTTCAAAGCCAATTGACACTCCTTTAAAGAATTGTGATAGAATAACACCAGAATTACCTCTTGCGCTTAATACCATTGCTCTAGCTATTGCTTTAGATAAGCTTCCAAGATTTTCATCATTAGAGGATAGCCCACATTTTACTCCACCCTCTAAAGTCATCTTCATATTTGAACCAGTATCACCATCAGGAACAGGAAATACATTAAGTTCATTTATTCTTTCATAATCACTAGCTAAGGATGATAGTCCATAGTTCAGTAACGTCACATAGTCGTTTCCTGTTAATGTTTGTTGGTTCATACTATTCTTCTCCAACGATTGTTACTTTCTTACCATAGAAGTTAATTGTAATTGTGTCTGGACCAGTTGTTGCACCAATAATAGGACCAATATCAGAAATATAAACTTCCTTAATACTAGTATTATTTAATATTTGCTCTTTTACATATTCAGCATCCTTAATACAATTAGCATGCTCAACATAAACAACATTTGTTTCATTTTCTATAGAATTTTCTTTTACAATTGATACTAATTCGTCTAAAGATGTTTTACGTCCCTTAACCTTCTTAAATGCATAGTTATTACCTTTAGCATCACTAAGAATAATTGGCTTAACACCAAAAATATTACCAAAGAAGGCAGCAGAAGCTTTAACTCTACCAGCCTTTTTTAGCCATTCTAAAGAACCAACTGTTGCGTAAGTTTGATAATTTAATTTTTCAGCTTCAATTCTTTGAACAACCTCTTCAATTTCTAGTCCCTCATTTGCTAATTTGCAGGCATTAATTGCCATAAGTCCTTGACCCATATTAGAGCGTAATGAATCGATAAATAATATTTTACGGTCAGGATATTTTTCTAAAATTTCATTTGCTACTAGCTTTCCATTATTAATTGATCCTGAAAGCTTTGATGAGCAAGAAATGTATAATATATCTAAGCCTTTATCTAAATATTCAGTAAATTTGTTTTCGAATTCTCCTGTTTGTACTAATGTTGTAATTGAGCGATTTCCTTCTCTCATACTAATATAATAATCATCAGGAGAAATACCCTTCCAATCTAAATCTGCTTCATAATTTGTTCCCTTTAATGTGAAACCCATCTTTACGTAATCTAAATCATATTCCTTACGTAAGCTTCCAACTAAATCTGAAGTTGAGTCTGTTAATACTTGAAATTTTTTCATTATAAACCTCCTAAATTTCAAATGCTATTAATAGAATATAACTTTTCACATTAATTGTCAAAGAAAATTGAATGTAAAGTTTACTTTTCATATAAAAATGTCATTATTGACACAAAAATGTATTTTTTTATATAGTTATAAGTTCAAAATAATAATCAAAGAAATAATTTTCTTTATTGTTGATTTTTATTATGATATAATAAATGTGCTATCTAAATGGAGGATATAATGTATACAAAAGAACTATTACAAAAAATTCCTAATAATGAATTAATTGAAAACTTAATATTAGATCAGCTTACTGGTGTTTTATCTAGAGAAACAATAATTAAATTGGCAGAGTCATTTATAAAAAACAATATTCAGTTTTCATTAATTATTATTGATTTAGATAATTTTAAACTAATAAACGATAATTATGGTCACCAATTTGGCGATATTGTTCTTAAAAATATAAGTGAATCATTGATAGAATGTACTGAAAATAATGGTTATGTTGGACGCTTTGGTGGCGATGAATTTATCATATTAAAAATTGGTTCAAATGAATATAATGATATATATGAATTTTTGAAGAAATTTTATGGCTTATCATCAGTATTTAATAGAAATTTATGTATTGGTGAAATAAGCCCATTTATTTCTGCGACTATGGGTTGTTCTACATTTCCTAAGGATGCATTAACTTATGATGAGTTATTTTTAAAGGCTGATAAAGCATTATATAGAGGAAAATATAAAGGACGTAATTGTTTTATTATTTATTTAGATTCAAAGCATAAAAATATAGATATTTTACAAAGAATTAATTATTCGATTGATACTCAAATGATTGCAATTACTAATATTTTTGAGCAAAATTGTCCTATTTCTGAATCATTAGTTTCGGCATTAGTATATGTTTCAAAATATAGTCATATTGGTAATGTTATTTTTGTTGATAATAATGGAAATGAATTTTCAAATTTCGGAACAGGTAAAAATACTATAGGCTTAAAATCAAAGGAGCTTGATGATAATTTATCATTAGAGGTTTTTATTTCAATTAGAGAAATAGAAGATACTCAGGTTAATATTGATTCATTGATTAATTATTGTAAAAATAATAAAATTGCTTCCTTGTTAATATCAAAAGTATCAATTTATGGTAATGATTATGGATATTTGATATTTGCTGAAAAAAATGTTGAAAGAATTTGGCAATCAGAAAACAAAGCATTAATGCTTCACTTTGCAAAAACATATGCTACAAAATTATATTGTGAAACATTGGTTAATTCTAAGGAGTCTAAATGAAAGATAAATTTATATTAAATAAGGAAGAAAATGAAATATTTGTTAAGCGTCCTATAAAAAAAGAAAGAATTATAGTTGTTGCTGCAGTATATGTTGCTGTAATGTTTTTTATTGCATCATTTATTACAATGGGAATTGCTTTAGTTTTATCTTTATTATATAATGCTGATTTTACGGAAGTGTTTTATTCCTTTCAAAGCATTGAAGAATTTATTGATAATGGTAATATTACCATACTTAAAATAAATTCTATATCTCAGGGCTTAGGAAATATGATAGGCTATCTTTTAGTATTTATTATTGCAATTATTGCTTTAAAGAATGTTTTTGTAGATGATTTTAAGCAATTAATAAATGATAAAAAGAGTTTTTATAAATGGTTTATTCCAGTATCAGCAATATTATTCATAGGTTTAACCCTACTTATTGATTTTTTGATTGGACTTATTGCTCCATCTTCTTCAAATCAACAAACAATTGAAATAATTATGCTATATGGTGGAAAAATACCAATGATAATTGCGGTTGTCCTATTTGCCCCAGTAGTAGAAGAAATTGTTTATAGAAAAATACTTTTCACTGCTTTAAAATCACATAAAAAATATGTAGCGTATATTGTTTCAATATTTTGCTTTGCATTACCACATATGATTTCAACTCCTATGGACAATGTTGGAATTTTTATATTACAATGTATTCCTTATGCATTTTCTGGCTTTTTGTTAGCTTTAATTTATGATTATTCTGGTGAAAATATATATGCTTCTATTGCAGCACATATGCTTAATAATCTTTTAGCTTGTATATTAATTTTTGTTTAGGTTGGGTGATTTTTATGTTGAAAAAAAATGTTAATGAATTTAATCAATCTGTATTTAATGAATTAAATAAATGGCCTATATTAACCTGTGGTGATAAAACTACAGGTTTTAATTCTATGACTGTTTCATGGGGTGGTTTTGGAACTCTTTGGAATAAACAGGTATGCTTTATATTTGTTCGTAAATCAAGATATACTTATGAATTTTTAAATAAATCAGATAGTGTAACCTTGTCATTTTTATCTGATGAATATAAAAGTGCAAAGGAGTTTTTTGGTAAAAAAAGCGGAAGAGATGTAAATAAATATTTAGAAACTAATCTACATCCTTGTTTCGAGCCTGATTTTAATGGCTATTTTATTGCTGAAGCTCTTTATGCATTTAAGATGAAAAAGCTTTATAGCATAGATTTACCTATAGAAAATCTTCCTGATTCAATAAAAAATGCATATTATCCAAATGATGATATTCATACTATGTTTGTTTGTGAAATAAAGGAGTATCTAGTTACGGAGAATCTTTATGAGTAAGATTATTCTTTTTGATTTAGATTCAACCTTACTTCAAATGAATCAAGATGAATTTCTTAAATGCTATTTTTCTGATGTACAAAAAATTATTTCTGGTTATGGCTATGATTCTAAAGAATTCATGGATGTGTTTCAAAAATCAGCATATTCTATATTGAATAGTGATGGAATTCATACAAATGAAGAATTATTTTGGAAGGCTTTTTCAAACAAATATGATGATTTAGATAAAATAAATAAGATTTTTAATGATTATTATGATACTGATTTTGATAAAATAGCAAATATTGTTAATAAATCTGATTTGCCTCGAAGGATTATAGATGAGCTAAAATCAAAGGGATATACATTAATTTTAGCTACTAATCCTTTATTTCCTATTCAATGTACTAAAAAAAGAATAGAGTGGGCAGGACTAGAAATTGATGATTTTTTATATGTTTCAACTTATGAAAATTCAAAATATTCAAAGCCTAGTCATTTATATTATGAGGAAATTTTTAATAAGCTTAATTTAGAAATTGGAGGAGCTACGATGGTTGGTAATGATTTATTTGATGATTTTAGTGATTTACCTTCATCAATGAATAAAATATTGATTACTGATTATCTTATTAATACAAAAAAATTACCACTTTTAGATAAATCATATACATTAAAGGAATTTTATGATATTGTTAAGAAAGAATTTTAATTTATGAAAAAGAATCTTAAGCAAAGCATATTTGCTATAGTGGCAGCCTTAATATGGGGGCTTGCCTTTGTAGCACAAAGTAGCTGTGCTAATATTATTGACGTATTTACATTTAATTTTATTAGAGATATTATTGCAGCTATCTTCTTATTTATAGTGATTTTGATTTTAAAGATTTATCATAAAAAGAAAAAAATAGAAGAAGTACCAATTAATTATAAAAAACTAATTATTGGTGGTGTATGCTGCGGCATTTTACTATTTACTGCATCATGCCTTCAACAATATGGTATTAAGGAAACTCAAGCAGGTAAGGCTGGATTTTTAACTTCATTATATATTGTAATAGTTCCAATATTAGGACTAATATTTAAAAAAAGAGTTGGAATTAATGTTTGGATTAGTGTATTAATTAGTCTTTTTGGCTTATATTTTTTATGTATTGATTCAGAATTCAATATTTCTTTATATGATTCTATGATTATTTTATGTGCATTTATCTTTTCAGCTCATATTTTATCTATTGATTATTTTTCTAAGGGGATAAATTCAATTTATTTATCGTTTGTTCAATTTGTAGTTGGTTCAATTATTGCAGGAATATTAATGCTCATATTTGAAAAACCAAATATTAATATAATTATTGAATGTATAATTCCTTTATTATATGTTGGAATTATGAGTAGTGGAGTTGCATTTACATTACAAATTCTTGCCCAAAAGGATTCTAATCCAACTGTTATTTCATTATTATTATCATTAGAATCTGTATTTAGTGTTATTGGTGGTTTAATTATATTAGGTGATAATTTATCCTTAAAAGAATATATTGGTTGCATATTTATGCTTATAGCAGTAGTATTAGCACAAATACCAATTAAATATAAAAGAAAAAAACAGCAAATATAGAAAAATTGCTGTTTTTTAATTTGCTTCTAATGTGTTTGTAATAAAGCCAATAACATCAGCTTTATCTATTTCTAATACATATGAAAGCTCATCATAAATGATTTTTTCTGCATCCTTATAAAATTGATCATCGATACTATGTAGCTTACGTCCTTTTTCTTTTAATATTTTTTGATGATTATAAACACTTTTGATTATACTAATAATTTTTTTACGTTCACCATTTCTAATTATATCCGTAAATACACGTTTTCTTTCATTGTCATTTTCAATCCAAGTAGAATCGATTTGAGGAATACTTTGAATTAATTCAAGGGCTTCATCCTTAGATAGAAGTTGTTTTAATTTTGATAATGTGATTGGATTATTTACCTGAACAAGTAATGATGTCTTATCATTGTTTAATGGCTTTAAAACATAATAATCAAAGGTTTGACCATTAAAATCTTTTTGAATTAGGCTATCAATTTTACAAATGCCATAAGTAGTATAGATAATAATTTGTCCAACGTTAAACATTACATACCTCCAATCGAAAAAGACTTTATATATTTATTATATCATTTTTTTAAAAAAATTCAAAAAGAAAAAAGTAAAAAAATAAAGTTTTTTAGTTGTTTTACATATATTTTATGATATATAATATACAATGAATTAGAAGGCGGTGAAGTAGATGATTTGTAATTATAATGATTTTAAAAATTGGTTAAATCATCTTGATTATAGACCAAAGCTTTTATTACATGCTTGCTGTGCACCGTGTTCATCTCATTGTATTTTATTTTTAAAAAAATATATGGATATAACAATATTTTTTTCAAATGATAATATTTATCCTAAGGAAGAATATTTCAATAGATTAAATGAAATGAATAGATTTGTTCAAGAAATTGGTGATGATATTAAGGTTATTTCATCAGATTATAATCCAGATGATTATTATAATAGTGTTAAGGGTTTGGAGCATATGGGTGAAAAATCAATTCGTTGTTATAATTGTTATCGACTTAGACTTGAAAAAACATGTAAGCTTGCAAAAAAAATGAATTTCGATTATTTTTCAACAACATTATCTATCTCACCATATAAGCTAGAAAAATGGATAAATGAAATTGGCTTTGAATTAGAAGAAAAATATGGGGTTTCATATTTATATTCTAATTTTAAAAAGGATAATGGTTATTTACATTCTATTGAATTATCAAAAGAATATGGTTTATATCGTCAAGATTATTGTGGATGTATTTTTTCTTTTGAGGAAAGGAAGAAGCTTAATGATTGATTTGGTTAAAAAAACTAAAGTTCGTAGACTTAATATTTCTACTAATAAGCGTCTAATTTTCATAAGTGATATTCATGGTGATTTAGAATCTTTAAAGGAAGCATTAAAAAAAATAAATTTTTCTGATGAAGATTATTTATTTATCATTGGTGATATATATGAAAAGGGCGATTTTATGATGAATATTGCCACAATTAGATATGTTATGGAATTGACAAAAACACATAAAAATGTATTTCCAATGGCTGGTAATTGTGATGAGGTCCTTAGATTTATTCTTCCAGATGAGGCGAAATATAAGTTTTTATATTATGCAAATGTAAAAAAACATTCAATTATTAATGATATGGCCCATGAAATGAATTATAAGCTTTCAATGGATATGGATGTTAGGGATTTCGTTTCAAAAATATATAAACAATATCAAGATTTGTACCAATTTATGGATTCTTTAGATGATGTTATTTTTATTAATGATTCAATAGTATTAGTTCATGGTGGAATTGATGATATTGATAATATTCCTGATGAATCATTAAAGCTTTTAAAGTATGATAGATTTTATGAATTATCTAAACCACAGGAAAAAATAATGATTGTAGGTCATTATCCTACAAGAAATTATCGAAGTGATATTGCCTGTTGTAATCCAATATTTGATTTTAATAAAAAAATTATTTCTATTGATGGCGGAAACCATATTGTAAAGGGCGGACAAATTAATGTTGTTACACTTGAATCAATAGATTCGATGAAATTTTCGTATACATATATTGATCATTATCCAAAATATATAATGAAAACAAATGTTGATTATGAAAAACCAATTCAGGAGGTAAATATTACCTTTGGTGACAATGAAGTAGAAATAATCGATAAGGACTTAGATTTTATTTATATTAAGCATTGTTCAACAAATACTTGTATGTGGGTACATAATTCAAGTATTTATAAGGATGATAAAACTAATAAGATGTATTGTTATGATGGATGTAATCAGTTTATTTCTGTAAAAGCTGGAGATACTATTTCTGTGATTAAGAAGGCTTTGCCTTATAGCTTAATTAAAAGAAATGGTTCTATAGGGCTTATAGAAACAAGGTATATTGAAAATGATTTTTAATTACAAGATACTAAAAGATACTAAAGTTTCAGAATATTTAAAGAGCTTTTATTTATCTAAGTCAAAAATATATAAATTATTTACTGAAGATAGTATTTTAGTAAATAATGAGATAATTAATAAGGATTGTAGCTTATCAAAGAATGATACATTATCTATTATTCTTAATGAAAATATAGATTATATTCCAGAGGATAAGAAAATTGATATTTTATATGAGGATGATTATTTATTAATTATTAATAAACCAAAAGGCATAATAATACACAATGATAGTAAGGATAAGCTTGGCTCGTTATGTAATGTTGTTGCAAATTATTATTTGAAAAAAAATTTGGATCTTAATGTTAGGTTTGCTCATAGACTTGATATAGATACAACAGGAATAATCATATTTTGTAAGGACATTCTTTCGTTAGCATATATGAATCATATTATTGAATCACATGAGCTAAATAGGTATTATTATGCATTAGTTAGTAATAAAATTAATAATAAAAGTGGTGTTATTAATCTTCCAATAGGAGAGGATAGACACCATAAAAGTAGAAGAAGAGTATCAAAAACCGGTCAAAATGCTATCACATATTATAAGGTATTGGTAGAAAATAAGGATTATTCTTTAGTTGAGGTTTTATTAAAAACAGGAAGAACTCACCAAATAAGAGTTCATTTTTCCCATATTGGGAATCCCTTATTAGGTGATAGTTTATATGGAGGATCAAAAAAATATATTGATAGATGTGCACTTCATAGTCAAAGGGTTGAATTTATTCATCCTGTATACAAAACAAAAATATCATTGAAATGTGAGCTTCCTTTAGATATGAAAAGATTAATTGGTGATTTTAGTGAAGAAAAATAAGATAATATTTATTATTACAGGCTTTATAGCATTTGTTTTACTATTAGCTATAATATTGTATTATAATATTCCAAGAATAACCTATAAATATAATGATGAAATAAAAGGGTATGAGGTTTATAGGGTTTTTGGAAATAGTAAAACCTATGAAATAAAGGATAAATATAAAAATATTGATGTTTTACAAATAGGTAGTAGAGCTTTTTATAATCATTCAAGGCTTGAACGTGTTATTTTACCTGATACTATTAAAAAAATAGAAAGATTAGCATTCAGTGAATGTGCTAATTTAAAAGAAATTAATCTTGAAAACATTGATTATATAGAAAGAAATGCATTTAGCTATTGTAAAAGCCTAGCTTCAATTGAAATATATGCAAGCTATATTGGTGCAAGTACATTCTATGGGTGTGAGGGTTTAGAAGAAGTTATTTTACATAATACTATTAGTATTGGCAGTATGGCATTTTCAAAAACAAATATTAAAATTATTGATCTTCCAATAACAGTTGTTGATATAGGAATTAATGCTTTTTATGGTCTAAAATTAGAAAAAATTATTATTCATAACGATTTTTTATTAAATAATGAATATCTTAAGACATTTAGTTGTGTTGTTTTACAATAGATAAAGAGGTAAATTGCAATGAAAAAAAGTATTTTAATTTTAGTTGCAGGTGGAACTGCAAGTGGTAAAACTACAGTTGTTGATGAAATTACAAGTCATTTTAATAGTGATGATATATCTGTAATTTGTATGGATAATTATTATAAAAAAAGAGATGATATATCATTAGAGGAAAGAAAGAATATTAATTATGATCATCCTAATTCATATGATTTAGAGCTTTTAATTAATGATTTAAATTCTTTATTAGAAGGAAATGTTATTCATACACCTGTTTATAATTTCCAAACACATAATAGAGATAAGGATAAATATATAAAAATAAAGCCTTCAAAGGTCATTATTGTTGAAGGTATTCTATCTTTATATGAATCTAGTATTAGAGATATAGCTGATATAAAAATCTTTGTTGAAAGTGAAGCAGATATAAGATTTATTAGAAGGCTAAGAAGAGATATTGAATCTAGAGGAAGAAGTATGGATGATGTTATTAAGCAGTATTTATCAACAGTAAAGCCTATGTTTGATGAATATGTTGCCCCTACAAAGCGTTATGCTGATATAATTATTCCAAATAATACAAAGCATGATGTTGCATTAGAAATACTTATTGCTAAAATTAATCAAGAAATAAGGTAAGAAAAAAGCATTGAAGATAAGCAATTTAGCTTATATTCAATGCTTTTTTTGTTCATTTTAGATATTTTTTGCGTTAACCACAAAGGCTATATATGCTTTATATGCTTCAAAAACATCAACCTTTGATACCACCTCATTTGGTGCATGCATAGATAATACAGCAATACCAGCATCAATTACATTCATTCCATAATTACCTAAAATGTATGCGATTGTGCCTCCACCACCCATATCAACCTTACCAAGCTCAGCTGTTTGATAATTAATATTATTTGAATCCATGATTTCTCTGATTTGAGCTATGTATTTTGGATCTGCATCGTTACATCCTGATTTTCCTCTTGAGCCAGTATATTTGTTATAGCAAATTCCTTTACCAAGATATGCAGCATTTTTTGTTTCAAAAACAGAAGTATATAAAGGATCAACACCGGCTGAAACATCAGATGAAAGCATTCTTGTATTAGTTAGAGCATGGCGAAGCTTTAAATCACTATAATCTGTTGTTAAGCTTATTAGCTCAGCAATTATATTTTCAAACCATTTTGAGTGAGCACCAGTAGCACCAACAGAGCCGATTTCCTCCTTATCAACTAAGAAAGCACAAATTGTAGATTCACATTTAGGTGCATCTAAAACAGCTCTTAAGGAAGTATATGCACATACTCTATCATCATGACCATATCCAAGTACCATTGAACGATCTAGTCCTAAATCACGAGCCTTTCCAGCAGGTACAATTTCAATTTCAGCAGAAATGAAATCCTCCTCCTCAATATCATATTTTTCCTTTAATAGTTTTAATACATTTGCCTTAACAGCATCCTTTTCTTCACCATTAAGTGGCATATGACCAATTGTAATATCTAAATCCTCACCCTCAATAACTGTATTTGCAGGCTTAGTATTTTTTTGTTGAGCAAGATGTGGTAATAAATCTGTTATACATACAACAGGATCATTTTCATCCTCGCCAATATTAATATTAATTTCAGTTAAATCCTTTTTATAAATTACACCATGTAGCGCAAGTGGATGAGAAACCCATTGATATTTAACAATTCCACCATAATAATGTGTATCTGCTAAAGCAAAATTAGATGCTTCATAAATAGGATTTTGCTTTAAATCAATTCTTGGTGAATCAATGTGAGCTCCTAACACATTAATACCATCCTCGATAGGCTTATCACCTATAACAAATGCACAAATATTTCTATTCATATTTGTAACATATACTTTGTCACCAGAATTTAGCTTTTTAAATTCTTTTAAGCTTTTAAAGCCATATTTTTCGCATAATTTTATTGCATATGATACGCATTCTCTTTCAGTCTTACATAAAGAGATAAATTCTTTATATTCTTCATTGAATTTCATTAATTCATTTAAAGAATCACCTTCGTATTTAGACCAAGCATTTTTTTGATACATAATAACCTCCATAAATTTAAATTCTTTTTAAATTATACCACATTTTTTATTAAGTATAATAAATTATCTAAAAAAAATCATATATTTAATCGGTGAGATAATTTGGCAAACATTATATTTATATTTATTTTTATATTTAGCTTTATATATGCAGTATTAACTGGAAGAACTGATATTGTTGTTAATGAGATTTTAAATTCTCCTAAGGAGGCATTATTTATCTTTATAGATATTTATATTCTATTAATATTTTGGGGTGGAATTTTACAAATATGTAAGGATAACGGCTTAATTGATATATTGAGCTCATGGATTTCAATGTTAATTCATCCTTTATTTAAAAGACTTAATAGAAATAGTGATGCATTAAAATACATATCTATGAATTTTTTAGCAAATATGCTTTCTATGGGCTCTGCCGCAACACCATTTGGTCTTAAGGCAATGGAAGAACTTCAAAAAATTAATCCAAAAAAGGATACAGCATCTGATGAAATGATCACCTTTTTACTTATTAATACATCTGGATTATGCTTAATACCTACAATATTAATATCAATTCGTAGTCAATATAATAGTAATAATCCAATTGCTATCATTCCATATATTATGATTGTTTCTTTTTTATGTACATTTTTTGCAATAATATTTGACATTGGAGGTAGAAAAATTGCAAAATATTAGCTATTACATAATAATTATTTTTTTATTATCTGTTTTCATAGTATCAATTATAAAAAAACATAATGCATATGAATCCTTTATTATTGGTGCTAAGGATTCAATGAAAACTGGTGTTACAATTTTACCATATTTACTTGTTATGTTTGTTGCGGTAAATGTATTTAGAAGCTGTGGAATTTTTGAGGATATAATTTTATCTTTAAAAATCCCAAATGAATTATTAATCCAAGGAATATTTAGACCGATATCATCACATGCTTCACTTTCAATGATGGTTTCAATTATAAAGGAATATGGTGTAGATAGTAAGGAAAGCTTTATTTCTACAGTCTTACAGGGTGGAAGTGATACAACTGTATATGTAATGAGTTTATATTATGGATATATAGGAATTAAGCATACAAGGCATTCCTATTATGCTGGGTTGCTTTGTGATTTATTATGTTTTATTATGGTTGTTATTTTGTATTTTATTATTCAATAATTTTTTACATTATATAGGCTAGATTTTATTGTTTTTTTGAATTATTTTTTGTATAATGTTAAAAGTAATATTATATATTTGATAGGTGATTGTCGTGGATGATAATAAAGAAAGATTACAAAAGGTTATGGCTTCAAGTGGAATTGCATCTAGAAGAAAATGTGAAGAGATAATTCTACAGGGACGAGTAAAGGTTAATGGAATTGTTGTAAAGGAATTAGGAACAAGAGTTGGAAAAAAGGATATTATAGAGGTTGATAATAAAAATATTAGCAAGCAAGCACTTGTTTATTATGTTTTATATAAGCCTACAGGCTATTTAACTGCAGTAAGTGATAATCTAGGCAGAAGAACTGTTATGGATTTAATTGATCCTGAAACAAAAAAAACAAGAATATTTCCAGTTGGAAGATTAGATTATGATACATCAGGGGTTCTTTTATTAACAAATGATGGTGATTTATCTTATAGATTAACTCGTTCACAAAAGGAAATAGAAAAGGTATATCAGGTTAGAGTAAATGGAATAATAAATCAAGCTGCTGTAACCAGATTAATTACAGGTGTTTTAATTGATGGAAAAATGACAAAGCATGCTAAGGTTGATATAATTGAATTTGATAGAAAAAATGAGTCAACTTTACTTGAAATAACTATCACTGAGGGTAGAAATA
The DNA here is from genome assembly GCA_022768655.1 of Anaeroplasma sp. Classification (GTDB taxonomy): domain Bacteria; phylum Bacillota_I; class Bacilli_A; order Acholeplasmatales; family Anaeroplasmataceae; genus Anaeroplasma. The sequence continues at coordinate 5,499 of JALEQD010000147.1, read as the reverse complement.
GACAGGTTCGTAAGATGTGTGAGGCTGTAGGCTATGATGTTAAGAAATTGAAAAGAATTTCCTTTGGTGGTGTAACCCTAGATGGTTTAGGTGTTGGTGAATATAGACAGCTTAAGCCACATGAGGTTAAGGTCTTATATAGTTTGTAAAATAATAAAATTTGGTGTATAATAAATTGATAGGTTGGTTATATATATGAATAATTTTGTAGTAGCAATTGATGGTCCTGCAGGCTCAGGTAAATCATCAATATCTAAAATCATTGCTAAAAAAATGAATTTTACTCATTTAGATACAGGGGCAATGTATAGGGCTGTTACTTTGGAGGCTTTAAATAGAAAAATTGATTTAGCTTGTGAAAATCAATATGATTTTATCGATGATATTTCAATAATATATTCTCAAGGCATTGTTTTTTTAAATGGAAAGGATGTCAGCAAGGATATTAGAAGCGAGGAAGTAACAAATAATGTTTCTACAACAGCAAAATTAAAGCGTGTTAGAGATAAAATGGTATATTTTCAAAGAGAATCTGCTAAAAATGGTAAAATTATAATGGATGGAAGAGATATAGGTACCGTAGTTTTACCCAATGCAAATTTAAAGATATTTTTAACTGCTTCAGCTGAAGCAAGAGCAAAAAGAAGATGCTTAGAAAATGAATCATCAGGTATTGAGTCAAACTTTGAAACTATATTAAAGGAAATAAAGGAAAGAGATTATAAGGATTCTCATAGAGAAATTTCACCACTAAAAATGGCTGATGATGCTATCTTAATTGATACAACAGAAATGACAATTGATGATGTATGCAATAAAATATATAAATTAATAGATGAGAGGTTAAAGAAAATGGAAGAATTTAAAATGGAAGATTTAGACATGCCTAAAAAGCTACATGTCGGAGATAAGGTTAATGGTACTGTAGTAGTTATAAAGGATAAAACTATTTATTTAGATATCCATAATTTCACAGAAGGAACAATGCATTTAGATCATTATACTAAGGATAAGTCTATTGAATCATTTAAGGGACTAGTAAAAGTTGGAGATGTAATTAATTGTGAGGTAGCAAAAATATCTGAGGATAATATTTATTTATCACGATTAAATCAAATCGTAATTGAAAACTTTAAGTATGTTACTGATGCTAAAGCAGAAGAAAAGGACATTGAGGTTAAGGTTTTAAAGGAAATTAAGGATAAAGGCTATATTGTTACATATAAGGATAATCAATTGTTTATGCCAAAAAGTATGGCTACTCCTTCAGTAGTTGTTGGACAAAATATAACTGTTAGAATTGTTGAAGTAGATGAAAAGAAGCGTAATGCTGTTGTATCAAGAAGAATAATTGAACAAGAGGAATACCAGGATAAACGTTCAAAGGAATTTGATAGCATCCAGGTTGGTGATGTTTTAAAGGGAACAGTAGCTAAGGTTGAAAAATATGGTGCTTTAATCAAATTTGATTTGGTTCAAGGACTTTTAAAAACTGGTCAGTTATCTCATGTTTTTGTTGATATTACAAAAGAATTAAGGGTAGGACAAGAAATTGAGGTTAAGGTAATTCATAAGGCTGATGGCAAGATTGAATTATCTAGAAAAGCTTTATTAAAAACTCCATTTGAAGAGTATACTGATTCTCACAAGGTTTCAGATAAGGTAACAGGAAAGGTAGTTAATAAGCTTGGATTCGGTTTACTTTTAGAGCTTGCGCCAAATGTTAAGGGTTTACTTCATTCATCTGAATATTCACATAATCCTAATGATAATTATAATAATTATGTAAAAATTGGTGATGAGGTTGAGGTTGCAATTATTGCAATTAATAAGGATAAGGAAAAGATTTCTTTATCTAGAAAGGCATTAATGGATAATCCATGGGAGCGTGTTACAGCTAAGGTCAATGATTTAGTTGATGTTACTATAACAGCAATAACTGATTCAGGATTAAATGTGGCTTGCCTTGGTGTAGATGGCTTTGTACCAAAGCAAGAAGCATTATTAGAAGAAAATAAAGATATAAGTAATTATTATGCTATAGGAGATACTAGTAAAGCAATAATTACAGATATTAATCCAAAGGAATGGAAGCTTAAGCTTTCTATAAAGAAATATTTAGCTAAAGAGGAAAGAAAATCATTTGAAAAATATTTAGATGATAATACAGAAGCAACAGTTTCTTTAGGAGATATGCTAAAAGAAGTTTTAAAATAATTGGTGGTGGTTGAATGTTGGCTAAGGTTGCTATTGTAGGTAGACCTAATGTTGGAAAATCTACTTTATTTAATAGAATAATTGGTCAAAGATTGTCAATTACAGATGATCAGCCAGGAGTTACGCGTGATCGTATTTATTCAAAGGCCTCTTGGTTAAATAAAGAATTCTTTATTATTGATACAGGTGGTATCGAGCTAGGAGATGCACCATTTTTAACAGAAATAAAAACACAGGCTGAAATTGCGATGGATGAGGCTGATGTTATTGTTTTTGTTGTTGATTGTAGAAGTGGTCTAACAGAGGATGATTCGTATATTGCGAAGCTTTTATATAAGACAAAAAAGCCTGTTTTACTTGCAGTAAATAAGGTTGATGATCAAAAATTTAGAGAAAATATTTATGAATTCTATTCATTAGGATTTGGTGATCCTATCGCAGTATCATCTTCACATGGTGTAGGTGTTGGTAATTTACTAGATGAGATTATAAATAATTTACCAGAGAAAAAGGATTCTTTAAAAGATGATGCAATTAGATTCTGCTTAATAGGTCGTCCTAATGTTGGAAAATCATCATTAACAAATACTTTACTTAATGATAATAGAGTTATAGTATCACCTATAGAAGGAACTACAAGAGATACTATTGATACTAGATTTAAATCTGATGGAAAAGAATATGTTGTAATAGATACAGCTGGTTTACGTAAACGTGGTAAGATATACGAAAATATTGAAAAGTATTCTGTAATCAGAAGTATTGATGCCATATCTAGAAGTGATGTTGTTCTTTTATTATTAGATGCTAGTGTAGGAATTATTGATCAGGATTTACATGTTGGTCAATATATTGAAGAATATAATAAGCCTTGTATTGTTGTTGTAAATAAGTGGGATTTAGTTGAAAAGGATTCAAAAACAATGCAAAGATGGACAGAGGATATTCGCTCTAAATATAAATATTTAGATTATGCTCCTATTGTATTTTTATCAGCATTAGAGAATAAAAGAGTTCATACTCTATTTCCATCAATTATTAAGGCAAGTGAGCAATATCATAAGCGTATTTCAACATCAGTATTAAATGATGTTATTCAGGATGCAGTTGGAATGTTTCCACCAAGTGAGTTTAATGGTGGTAAGATTAAAATATATTATGGTTCACAGGTAGGAGTTGAACCTCCTACATTTGCATTTTTTGTAAATGATCCAAAATTTTTACATTTTTCATATTATCGATATTTGGAAAATCAGTTGAGAAAAAATTTTGATTTTTTTGCTACTCCAATTAAACTTGAATTTAGAAAGCGAGATTAATTATTATGAAAAAAATTTCGATGATAGGTGGAGGAGCATGGGGTACTACTCTTGCTCAAGCACTTAGTGATAATGGATATGACGTTTTAATACGTGATATAAGTGAAAATTCTTTAAATAAAATTAATAATGAACATCATCATCCATTCTTTGATACTGATATTCCAAGTAATATTAGAGCTACAATGGATCTAAAGGAAACAATTGAGTTTTCAGATATTCTTATTTTGTGTGTTCCAACAAAAGCAATGAGAAAAGTATTAAACGACATAAATAATCTATTAAATGAGCCTAAGCTTTTTGTTAATGTTAGTAAAGGTATTGAGCCAGATACATCCTTTAGAGTAAGTCAAATAGTAGAGGATGTAATAAACAAAAAATATTATAAGGGGTATGTATGTTTATCAGGACCATCTCATGCAGAAGAATTAATATTAAGAAAGCTTACATCACTAGTTGCAGCATCTACAGATGAAGAATTAGCTATAGAAATACAGCAAATATTTTCAAATGATAAATATTTAAGAGTATATACATCAACAGATGTTATTGGTGTTGAAACTGGCGGTTCAATAAAAAATGCTATAGCTATTGTATCAGGAATTGCAGCAGGTATGGGGCTTGGTGAAAATGCACGTGCATTTTTGATTTCACGAGGTGTAAAGGAAATAGTTTCTATTGTTACTGCCTTAGGTGGAAAGATGGAAACTGCTTATGGCTTATCTGGTATTGGTGATTTAATTGTTACGGCATCATCTTTAAATTCTAGAAATTTCCAATGTGGGCTAAAAATTGGAAATGGAATGAATGTTGATGAGGCAATAGGCTCAATTAATCAATCAGTAGAAGGAATAAGAGCTATTAAGGCGGGTCATGAAATAGGAATTAAATACAATTTAGAGCTTCCTATTATTGATACTGCATATTTAGTTGTTACTGGAAAGCTATCAGCTAATGATGCATTATTATCACTTTTAAATAGAAAACTTAAACCAGAAAAATACTGGTAGATATTTTTTGTGCTTTCGCATAGTATATATGCGAGGGGATAAAATGGATTTTAGTAAATTAATTGATATTATATCAAAAACAAATATTAGTTCAGATAAAATTCAAGAGCTTATTTTAATGGCTTCAAAAATGGATTTATCAAATGAAGATAATCAAAGAATTTTGATTCGTGAGGGTGCAAAGGTTGCAAAAAAGGAAATGACACCTGAACTCGAAGATAAGATGATTGATTTAATTCGAGAAAAGGGTATTTCAAATGAGTTATTTAAATATGTAAGGAATTGAAGTTGAAATAATAATACATAGAAAAATAAGGAGAATAACTTATATGATAAAATTTAGAATAATAACTGATTCAAGCTGTGGTATATCACAGGAAGAAGCAAAAAATATAGGTGTTGTAGTTTTACCGTTAACATTAACACTAAATGGTAAGGATTATAAGGATGGAATTGATATTTCAACTGATGATTTTTATAATCTTTTATTTAGTGATGAAAATAAGGATTTTCCTAAAACATCAATGGTTGCACCACTTGCCTTCAAAGAAGAAATGGAAAAAGCAATAAATAATGGTGAAATACCATTAATATTGCCTATTTCATCTGTATTAAGCGGGACTTATCAGTCTGCAGTTATCGCTAAGGATATGCTTGAAAATGATGATGTTATTGTAATTGATTCTCAAACTGCATTAGGTTCTGTAAAAATAATGATTTTGGATTTAGTTAGTAAACAATTTGAATCAAAAGAGGAACTTATTAATTATGTTGAATATTTAAAGAAGCATGTTAATTTCTATGCTGTACCTGATACACTTGAATATTTATATCGTGGTGGAAGACTTTCAAAAACTACTGCGGTAATAGGTAATCTATTGAAATTAAAGCCAGTTATTCAATTAAATAATACAGGTAAGCTTGAACAAATTGCAACATCTAGGGGCTTAAAG
>JALEQD010000222.1 GCA_022768655.1 Anaeroplasma sp. | reverse complement strand
ACTTACCCCCATCTCCATAAATGTGTCTGCCGTCTGGAAGGTCTACACCCGTATATTTAGACTCATCTCCCTCAGCAACATCTACTTTAAGAAGCTCCTGCATGGTTTCGTGACAGGATAACTCTTTTTCATCATTGGTGGTGTCCTTTACATCGGGTTCCGCTGCGTCTGCACAAACCGCCAAAACCGGCTGGCAAAGGGTTCCCGTAACAGCGAGCGAAGCAGCTCCAATTGCTGTGGAAACCTTTACAATTTTCTTTAAATTTCTCATAAAGTATTTTCCTCCTTTTTTTCATTTTGCGTTTTGAAACAAATAACTTTAAAAATAGAATCTTTTGCGGGTTTTTCCCTGCGGTTATTATCTCCTCTCCTGTCGTGTCACCGATTGAAAAGTCCCAATTATGCAGCCACTTACATGGCAGGTTCCTCTATATAAGACCGGATCACTAAATATAGAGGATTTATGAACTTTTCAAGGTGCGGCGAAGACATAGGAAAAATCTTCCTACGGCATCCAGCCTGCCAAAGGAAGATTTCCTTTCCTTGATGTCTTACATATATAAAATACAGCTTTTTTCAATATTTGTCAATTCTTTTCAACAAAATCTGCCACTCTTTTTACAGCAAATCGGACGATTCCCAGGTAAATGTGCCAGCATTATTGCTGCCAGCCTCCTGGCTCATCTTTTTAAGCCAGAGCTTTATTACATTTTTATTTTCCTAGAAATCCCCGGGCTAACGCCCGATTGCAAACCGGACAATTAAAATCCAACGCCATAAACCTCCTCCTTACCTATTCAATCCCTTTCATCGCTTCTTCAAGGATGGCTTCTGCATCATTTCCTACAATATCAAGTTTTTCCGCACAGACCAGCTTTGCCTCTCCTACGCCCATATACTGCTCTGCCAGGGTCTTGACATAGCCATAACTAAATGCCGGGGCGTAAGGCCCGCCTGCCGTTGTGACATATGTAAGCGTCTTTCCCCTGCAAAGTCCAATAGGCCGGCCATTCTCGCCATACTTAGAAACAATTCCCATCACGTAGATATTTTCCAGGTAAACCTTAAAGGAGGATGGAAATGACATATCCCAGTAAGGCGCTCCGATTACAATATGTTCGGCAGCAGCAAATTGTTTTGCATACCGGAACATTTCATCGGAATAGTCCCCTT
>JALEQD010000111.1 GCA_022768655.1 Anaeroplasma sp. | reverse complement strand
CAGTAACCTCTTGATTAAATTCCATTGAAATAGGAAGTAGCATAGCACAAGCTACTCCGTGAGGAACATCATAATATGCAGATAATGTATGTGCCATAGCATGATCAATACCCAATCCAACATTACTGAAGCCCATACCTGCAATGTATTGACCTAAAGCCATACCCTCACGTCCGTCTGGATCATTTGCTACTGCTTTTCTTAAAGATTTACCAATTATTTCTATTGCCTTAATATGGAACATATCTGACATTTCCCATGCACCACGTGTAATATAGCCTTCAATTGCATGAGTTAATGCATCCATACCTGTAGAAGCTGTTAAACCTTTTGGCATTGATGACATCATATCAGGATCAACTATTGCAACAACAGGCATATCATGTGGGTCTACACATACAAATTTTCTTTTCTTTTCAACATCTGTAATAACATAATTTATTGTTACTTCAGCAGCTGTACCTGCAGTAGTTGCAACAGCGATAATTGGTAAGCATGGTTTTTTTGTAGGAGCAACACCCTCTAAAGACCTAACATCTCCAAATTCTGGATTTGTAATAATAATTCCAATAGCCTTTGATGTGTCCATACTAGAACCACCGCCAATTGCCACAATACAATCAGCATTTGCATTTTTACATGCTTCTACACCAGATAATACATTTTCGATTGTTGGATTAGGCTTAATATTTGAAAATACATCATAAGAAATATTTGCCTTATCTAATAAATCTGTAACCTTTTTAGTAACACCAAATTTAATTAAATCTGGGTCACTACAAACTAAAATTTTTTGAAAGCCTCTTGCTAAAACCTCAGGAACAATGTTTTCAATTGCGCCATGGCCATGATAAGAAGTTTCATTTAACATAAAACGATTTGCCATAAAATTATTCGTATTACTACTAAAAGTAATACTCTCCTTTCTATTAAATTAATTATAGTTTATGTTAATTAAATTATAGCATTTCGCGACTAAAAAGTTAATATGAAAAATAAAACATTATTTTTTGTTATCATTTTTTAATATGATCTTATTTAATTCTTCTAAAAGAATACTATTTTGAACTACACTAACACATGTTTTATCATAGGTATTATATGTTATATCGATATGCTCAATAGAATTTTTAAGTGATAAAAATGAATCAGAATAATATTTATTTTTAAGCTCTACTTTTTTTATATTTTCTAGTGGAATAGTTTTTCTTAATATTAATCCGTACTTAATAAATAAAACATCTTTTTTAATTTCTACATATCCAAATAATGATGATAATAAAATATAGTTAACAAATATAAAAACAAATATTAATATTACAAAAGAACTTAGTTTTCTAGTTAATCCTAATATAATACCAAATACTAATAATAAAAATAGATTGACAGAAATAGTAATTATATAAAATAATTTATCCTTTTTAGATTTAAATCTTTTATTCACAATGCATCACCTTTTATTAAATTATACCATAAAAAAAATATAACTGATACAACAGTATCAGTCAATTTAATATATTAGTTTTTTTATAATAGAATTAATTTTTTTTGCATATTTTTTATATTCTTCTACATTATCATAGCAATTTGGAATATGGATAAATATAGATTTTTCTGGATAATTTTCTAATAAATGGAAATATAAATTATTACAAACAAATTTTCCAGCATCATAAGAAAACTCAATTTCGTCTTTACATTTATTTATATTAACCTTAGTTTGTAAAAGATCACCTAATTTTTCATTTATTATGGCATCTTGCCTTAATATGCCATTGTTATCCTTTAAGCTACAAGATGAAATATTTTTAGCAACAATCTCTAAAGTAAGATTATTTCTACTTCTTGCTTCTCCTAGTGCAACTATTAAATCATATTCTAAAATATTTTGTTTATTATTTATTTCTAAAAAACAATCATCATAAACTACATCTACAATCATTTTATCTACATCCGTAATAAATTTTAAAACCTCTATAGAGTAATTGATATTTTGATTGTTAAAGGGTTTAAATGCAGTAACTAATACCTTCATCATTATACTCCTTATAATTAAAACAAATATTTACCAAATAAAATTATATTTAGACGCTTCTCCATTATCAATTAATATATCTTCACCAGTCATAGACTTATTAACTACAGTAATAAAATATGCCCATTCTGCAATCTCTTCTACACTTGCCCATTTATTAAGAAGAGTTTCATTTAAAACCTGTTCATAAAGAAATTTATCATCTAATATGTGCTGGTTTAATTCACAATTTACACCACCTGGTGAAATAGAATTAGCTGTTGCACCTAATTTTGCTACTCTTTGTGCAACATTTTTCATATATGCTACAACGCCACCTTTAGATGCAACATAATAAGGAAATTCCGAACCAGTTCTCGCAGAGGCTGATGCATTAAATAAAATGCTTTTTATATTTTTATTAAATCCGTATTTTTCAGTTACCTTTATTGTGCCTTTTAAATTTACATCAATATCATTTTGATTTTGAACACCTGCATTATTAATAAGAATTTCTACTCCATCAATATCAGGTAATTCATCATTAAAAATGTCACATTCAAAATGTTTATAATTATTATCATTTATTGATTTAGGATTTTTATCTATTCCTATTACAGTATGATTTAATGATAAAAACTTCAAAGCAATTGCTTTTCCTATACCTCTAGATGTACCAGTAATTAAAATTTTCATTTATTTATTCCTCTATAATCAAAATATAGCTGTCCAACATTTTCATTCTTCCACTTATTACATATTTTATATCCAATTGGTGAAAAAACAACCTCAAATAATAGTTCAAAAAGCATTCCTGTCAGTGAACAAGTTATGCACTGAAGTATCGACCAGCCAAAGAAAACATGGCTTACAATTAATGCAAAAGAGAGATTATCTACAAATTGTCCAACTCCAGTAGAAATATAGCTTCTAATTGCAAAAGCCTTAAAGCCATTTGGATTCTTTTTAATAATTAAACCAAGTCCATAATTAACAACATTATTAACAATCGCAGAAATTAAAAAAGCCATTGCAGAACCAAAAACTACATACCATGTTCCACCAAATGTTTTATTAATCGCTTGATTAATTATTTCTTCGCTTCCATCAACATAAGATTCTCCCCAAGTACCAGGAATCTTTGAAGCTAAAAAGAATAATAAGCATATTAAAAAATTAATTAATAATGCTATTATTGATATCTTAGTAGCAGCCTTAGGACCAAAATGCTTAACAATTATATCATTCGTCATAAATGCTATCCAAGATACAATTATTCCACAATCAAGTGCTAGCCAAGAATATGGAATATCAACTGATTTGTTTGCTAATAAGTTCATTGCAATAATTGCAATGACAAATAAAGCAAAAATGGGTGCAGGAATACTTTTTAATAAAATACTAATATCCTTGCACTCGTTTTTAATAAATTTAATCATATTATTAACTCCCTGTTTTTTATTTTTTAAATGATGGTTAGGCAAGGAACATCATTCGATAATATTATACACATTTTTTCAAAAATAGCAATATTAATTCAAAATAATTTTACTCAAAAAATTTATCTATATTTTCAAACATTATTTCTAAATTATCTATCTTCTTTTCAGTATGATAATGGCCACTATACCATTTTTTATATTTTAATTTATCTTCAATCTTATCAAGCCATATTTCTGTTGTTTTATCTACCTTGCTTTGATCAATACCTGATAAAAACACTTCAACTGGCTCATATTTTAACGGTACAGTATGTGTAAGAACGACATCAACACTCCATTCATTTTTTTCCAATTGCTCTTCAACATACTTTTTGATTTCATCAGATGGCTGTTCATCTGACCACCAGCCATAATTATATGCCAAGCGATATTCTTTATCAACGCTGTAAGCTCCACCAATTGCTATCGTTTTTAACCCATTAAGATTATATATCTCACCATCTTTAGCGAATAATATACTTGGAAATTCTTCTTCATAATATACTATTCCACCATTCCATTCTTTTTCTTTATAGGAATTAATGGTTGCTGGTCTTTTTTCGTGATTGCCATGTATTGCAAATATTGTAATTGGAAATTCTTCAATCATTAATTTTTTTAATCTATCGTATAATGGTCCACTAAAATTAATTCCAGCATCACCCAAAATAATCATAATGTCATTTTTATTTGTTTCAAGCCTTTTACAAAAGTTTTGAATTCTTTTAAAATTACCATGTGTATCTCCAGTAATATAAATCATGATTAAATATCCTTTCTAAATAATAAGCAGAGATATTTATTCTGCAACTATTTGATTTTTACCATTATTTTTTGCTTGATATAAAAGTTTATCACTCTTTTGAATCGCAACATCTATTCTTAAATCATTAACCAATGTTAATCCGCAGCTAAAGTGAATTCCTCCATATAATTCTAAAGTTTTATTGGCTTTTTCAAGAATATCATTCATTACTTTTTTTGCATATTTTAAATTTGATGTTGAAATTAAAACAAGAAATTCTTCACCACCAAACCTTCCAGCTATAATCTTATCATTATCATTTAAAATCATTCCAAATGATTTTAAAAATAAATCTCCAACCATATGTCCATAAGTATCATTAACTTTCTTAAATCCATCAATATCTATCATTGCTAGGCAAAATGATTCTTTTTGAGTTGATAGCAAAGAAAGAATTGCTCGTCTATTTCTTAGCGCTGTAAGCTCATCATAATTTGATAAATAAAACAATCTTTCTTTTATCTTATTTTCTTCTGTCATATCATGAACAAAGGCTATTAAATATTCCTTATCACCTACAGTTACAATTTTAGAATTTACTTCTGTAGGAAAAACAGTTCCATCCTTGCGTATATTTTTTCTTGGAATATATTCATTTTCAAATAGATCTTCTTTTTTATAGGTAGGTTTTAAATAAGCAGAATCATCCTTTGGAATTAAATCTGATATATTTAATCCAATCATTTCTCCTTCATTATAACCAAACATCTTTTCAGCTGCATGGTTGCATTGAATAACATTTCCACTAGTATCTTCGATAAAAATAGCATCAATAGATAATTCCATAATTTTCAATATAAGCTCTTGAGTTTTATCCATAATTAGCACCACCTATATTAATATTTTCATAGATAATAATATCATATGATAATATCATTTACAATAAAACTATTTTATAATATTTATATTATTGAAATAGAAATACATTTACTCAAATTGAAAATTATTATATTTTTTTAATGCATTACAAAACTCATCATATTCATCGGAAGTGTAACAGTACATATAACATGTTTGTAATGATTTTGCCTTATAATTTAAAATTACTTTTATTGCAATATCAGCACATTGATCCAACGGAAAACCATATATACCAGAAGAAATAGGAACCATTCCGATTGTCTTAAAACCATTAGAATCAGCAAGAACTAAAGAATTATAGAATGCACTTTTTAGTTTATTATGATTTCCATCCTTAGGCCCTACCGCATGTATTATTTTTTTTGCTTTCAAATTATATCCATTTGTCATTACAGCGTGTCCAGTTTTGCATCCACCAATCGCATTACACTCGTTTTGAAGTTCATTCCATCCAGCAGCTTGAAAAATAGCACCACAAACACCAGAACCGCCTAAAAGCATTTCATTTGCTGCATTAACAATTACATCACAATCAGAATAAACAACACTACCATTTACTAATATTAATTCCATATTTTCACCACCATAAAAAATTCTAAATTATATATTGATTATTGCACACAATTAAAACAAATTCTACTTTCGAATAGACAATTGAATGAGGCAATATCTATTATATTTCCCTCGTAAAGAGCTATATAACAATTTCATTATCACCTCTTTGTAAACAAATAGCGGTATACCATGAATACCCTAATTCTTTTTTTTAGTTTCTAATTCAAAAATATATTCTCGAAAAGGATCTTTTTCCATCGAGCAACACTTCCTTTTTATTATTTATATAGCATATTTGCTCTAGTATATGCAATTATATTTTCAAAAATAATAGGTATTATTTCAACTAAAAAAGGCTTGATACCGTATTTTCATTGTATCAGCATATTCATTCAATATGGCAACGTTACACAATTTTAATATAATTGCATGACCTATGCTTTGTAATCGTTAAAAAGTTAAATATTTTGCATACCCCTAATTCCTATAAAATGGGTATTTTTTTCCTATGCATTGTTTATTCCATGATGAAAACTCACAAGATATGTTGTCTAAATTCATTTTAATTCCATATTTCTTTTCTACAAACTCAACTGCATATGAAAGTGATAAAAAAGCATTTCTTTTACAACATCTAGGAC
>JALEQD010000104.1 GCA_022768655.1 Anaeroplasma sp. | reverse complement strand
GAATGTAATGATTATATGGAAGAATGGAATTTTGAAAATTGGGGTATTAAGTATTGGTCTTTAACGAAGGAGTTTTTAGAATATATTAATTCTAAAAAATAAATTATTTTTTATATGATAATTTAGGTTGGTGAAGAATTTGAAAAAATATACGTTAATTAGTGATGATTATGAAGGACACATTGATTATGCTCGTCATGCCTGTAGAGGAATAATTATTAATGAAGGAAAAATATTACTGGTTTATCAAGCAAATGATAATAAATATTTAATTCCTGGCGGTGGAGTTGAAATATACGAAAATTATAATGATTGTGTTAAAAGAGAAATATTAGAAGAAACTGGATATGAGGTTATGCCTTTAAAGGAATTTTTAGAAATTGAGGAATTATTTTATTGGGATAAAAATTGGCAGCATATTCAGCATTATTTTACTTGTAAAATTATTATTAATACTAACAAGGTTAATTTGACTGAATCTGAGAAAAGGGCTGGCTGTATTATTAAATGGATTAATATCGATGAAGCTTTAAATATTTTTGGTAATTATGAGAAATATAGGAAATATGATATCGCAACTTATGGCTTATATAGAAGAGAATATTTAGCAATAAAGGCATATTTGTTAGGAGACATTGTTAATATTACTGATAAGTTTCAAATAGAAAGAATTGAACATAATGATATACAAAAAGTATTAGGATTAATGAATTCTAATCCCGAATATTTTAAATATTGTCCACCAAAGCCTAGTGTTGATACTATTGAAAATGACTTAATTGCTTTACCACCTAATATGACAATGAATGATAAATATTATCTAGGCTTTTATGATTCTTCTGAATTAGTAGGTATTTTAGATTTAATAATAGGATATCCAAATAAAAATAGTGCCTTTATTGGTTTATTTATGATTGATAAAAAATTTCAAAATAAGCATATTGGAACAAATATAATCAACGATATTACTAATTATTTCACTTTAAATGGCTATAATGAGATTAGATTAGGATATGCTATAGGAAATGATAAAGCTAGATCATTTTGGGAGGCAAATGGATTTTGTCCAACAGGAGTTGTAGCGCATAATGTGGATTATGATGTTGTAGTTATGAAAAAGCTGCTAAAATAGTTTTATTAGGTGTTTAGTATGAAAAAAGATAATTTAATTTTTATACATAGATTAATAAAAGCTTTTGCTGATAGTATAATAATTGTATTTATTCCATTATATATTTTGAAACAAACAAATGATATTAACTTAGCGATGCTATATTTAATTACATATTCATTGTTTGTTATTTTTTTGATGTTTATTTTAAAAAAATTCATACAAAAATATGGTGTAATTGCGATTATGCTTCATTTTATTCCAATAATTATTGGAGAAGCGATTCTATCATTTGTTCCTATTTCTATAATTTCAATAATTTGTGTTTCATTTTTTTTAGCATTAAATCAGGCGTTGTATTCTATTCCATTAAATTTGATATTTACATTCGGTGATAAGAACAAAAATGTTGGTAAATTTCAAATTGCTACAAATATTGGTAAGCTGATTTTTACTTTAATATCTGGAATAGTTTTAAGCAGTGAAATTAAAAATTCATTCTTAATTTTAAGTATTACATCTGCAATATTTTATATTTTTTGTGTATTCCCACTATTTTTTGCTTATAAAGAATTGAAGGATAAGTATAATTGTGTAAAAAATAATTCAAAAAATTTCACTAATAAAATAAATCCATGGTTTACTATTTTTCATATAAGCTTTGGCTTATTTCAGCCAATAATGGATAATATTGTACCATTATTCTTATATATTAATAATTTATCATTTCAGGCTGTCACATATATGATTGTGCTTGTTGAGTTTTTGAAGATAGTAATTAACTATATAAGTCAAAGGCTAGTAATTCATAAATTAGAAAAATTGTGTGTAACAATAGGATTTTTAGTTTTTATGGTTAGTTTGGTTGGCATGGTAACAATAAAAAATTCAATAATACTATATATTTTATGCTGTACCTGTTCAATATCATTTCCACTTACATTTGTTCCTATGTTTAAAATATATTGTAATTACTTATGTGAAAATAATATGGAATTTCATGGTATTACAGTAAGAGATTTCGATATTTTTTCATTAAGAGGTGCTTTATACGGCGTAAGCTTTTTACCAATAGGGATAGTTTCTTGTTTTGTTGTAGGATTTTTAGCTGTACCAGTAATGTTTATATCTGAATTAAAAATATTATCAAAAAAATGATAAAAATAACATATTATTTTTACAATTTCACATTATAATTTTTGTGTTTCCCCAAAATTAAATAAGGCCCAAAATTTTAAAAAAATAAATCCGGATTTTAGGGTTCTTTAAAAAAATAGATGTGTTAAAGAATTCAAGAATTAAATGATTTATTTTGAACCTCTCATGACTTAAGTCATAAGATTCTAACTTCTATCATCTATCTAGAAGATAGTAAACCAAATGGTTATGGTAAGTTGCCTACACCTTGCTATGAATAGCTAACCATTTAATTTCTTGATAGACTATTAGTTAAATAACATTTAATAATCCTTTTAAAGAACTATATGTTACCTTTGTTCCACTCAATACTACAGATGCTTTTGTCTCTAGTATTGACCTTGAATTTTCATCCAAGGGTTTTATATATTCTCTTACGATATATCTTGCTGCTATATTATATGAAGCACTTAAATCACAATTATAAATCTTACCATTTGTAAATGTGCATAATGAGTAATTGTCCTCATGCCTTTTAACCTCACCAGATCCATCATATGCATACATTGATGTACCACAGGGATTTACTGAAGATATTCTCATACCATTTCTATGTGCCATCTCATATGCTTTATTAAATATCGCTATTTTTCTCCAATGATGAAATCTTTGTCTATAGCTTTTCTTTGCTTTTTTAAACTTGTGGCCTAAATTCTCAAACACTATTACATTCACTCCATAAGATAAGCATATTTTAATAATCTCACTTACCGTATGATTAACTATATTTTTATTAAGTGAGTTTATTTTATTAACTATATGTAGATTACCTAGATATCTATAATTGCCACTTTCTCTTTGAATCTTTCTTTTTCTGTTAAGTAAATGATTTAAATGGTCTTTTTCCCTAGTTTTAACAAAATGTCTTCCTATGATAGTGCCATTACTATCCATTATACTTAATGTGGCATCATTATTTATACCTAAATCCACTCCACATACAATTTGTTCATTTATTTTTTTATCACTCAATTTTAATGTGTTAATCTTAAATATAAACTTAACAAAGATTTTCTTTCCTACTATAAAAATCTCAGGATTACACATCTTACCATTAATTTTATTTATATATTTTACATCTCTTTGTTTTAATTTTAATTTTACATATTTCCAAGTGTTATCTACATAAAGCTTAAGTTCAATAACATTATCTTGTGTTTTAATAAACATATTATTTCTATAAAATGTAGGTAATGAATTACACTTTGCTTTTACTGGTTCTTTCTTTTGAAATTTTAATCCGTTAGATATTGATTCATATCTTTCTTTTTTATATTTTTCTAAATTAGATATATAAGAAGAATAGTGTCCTATTGCTCTTGATTCAATGTCCCTTAACATATAACATGGCATCTTATAATATTTAGAGTCAAAGTCATAAATTGCTTTATTATTTTTCGTATTATGTATTAGATGCTCTAAATACATCCTTCCCTCTAAATTTTCTTTAGACTTGATTTCTTCAAAATTTTTTTCAACTACATCTATTACATAATTTAAAGCAGAGCTATAAATATCTACAGTATTAGCTACAATAGTTCTTAATTCTTTTGTATTATTAATTACTTCTACAGAATAGCTAACAACTGCCATTTATTTCACCCTTTCTTTAAATCTTCATTACCTTGATTTTTAATATATGCTTTAATATTATCCATCACATTATCACTAGTAGTAGCTATATAGTATGATGGACTCCATATATGACCACCATATAATGCTTTAGATATCTCAGCACTATGCTTTTGATTCAATAGTCTTGCAGAAACACCCTTGAGTGTTTTCATTACTACAGGAATAGAATCCTGTGGTGACAATCCCAATAACATATGAACATGATCCTTATCTGTATTTATTTCAACAATCTCATAATTATTGTTTATACAAATATTAGTAATGATATCTATAAAGTCATCTTTAATATTACCAACTAATATTTCGCGTCTATATTTAACACACCAAACAATATGATAATAAATATCATATACATAACCTCTTCCATGCTTCAAGGTATCACATCCTCTAATAATATTGTACCATATTTAATGACATATGCATAGTAAAAATATACATTTATATACTTTGTATATAAGTTGAGAAAATTCATTGACATATGCACAATAATTACTGATTTTTCGATATTTTTTCTCAAATATAGATAAAAAGAAAAGAGCCTTACTCATCAATGAGTGTTCGGCTCTATCTTATCAATTTTTCTTTCACAATTATTCATTAGTGTTAAATATAATATTAAAGATAAAATCAATTCAAATGCTAATGTTGATATACCTGCTAAATATATATTAACGAAGCTTAATCCAACTAATATAGCTGCAAGTACTAATGTTATACCCCAGTCTGCAAACATAGAAAGCACAACACCAGCAGAGTTTTTAACAACCTCTTGTTCATTTTTCCAATTTAGCTTTGGATGACCTAAATTTATCTTAAGACCAGCTAGTGAAGATAATAATACAAATCCTACAGTAATTAAAATCATCATAATGTATGAATAAACTGTTCCATTCATTAATGCAACCATAAGTATTGATGCAACAACAGCACATACACCTAAAACTAAAGTTGAAAGTAAAATTTTTGCTTTAATCCATTTTTTTATATCGATAGGAGATGATTTAATTAACCAGAAATTATTTCCTTCTATACTTATTGATACAGAAGCAGGAGTTGCAATTCCAATTCCAAATACAATAATTAACGCTCCTACATATGCATATTCTCCAAAGAAGGCAATATCCTCTGAAGGAATTCCTATAAACGAATTAGGTCCAAACATATAGCCCATCATTCCACCCATTAGTATAGCAACAATGCCTGATGAAATTGAATTAATAAAATAATATTTTGATGTAAAAAATCTTTTAGATTCATTAAAAAATAGAGTCTTAAATTGTCCCTTTATATCTAGCTTCTTTCTAACATATACTACATTTGATTTAAAGCTATTTATTATTTCATGTACCTTGTCAAAGAATAGTGAAATAAAGAATACTACTCCAATAGATAATAGTAAATTAATACCTATAAATAATAAAATAAATACATAATTATCAATAACTGCAAATTTAATAAAATGTAATGTAGGATTTAGCCAAGCCATTATATTTGCCATAGCCATATAATTTGAAGCATCAACTGTTCCATCTGCTGAGCCAGTATTCATATTCATCATAAATGAAAAGCCAAATATTGCAGCAAATAAAATTAAGTATAAAATTACATTAATTACATTTCCAAATTTAAATCTATCCGCAACCAAGGTAATAAACAATGAAAATAAGCATGCTATTACCATAGGAACAGCTGGTATTAGTATTGTTAATAATAATCCAGTTGGTAGATAAATTAGGTTTTGAGAAAAAATAATATTAATAATCATATTAGGAATCATTATAATTGCTGAATATAATAATTCCAATAAATACAAATTGATTATTTTAGAAGCAATGATTGCATTTTTGCTTATTGGCATTGCCGAAAGCATTTCATAATCTTTTCCAATAAAAATACTTTTAACCTTAAATACTGATGTTGAAAATGTCAATAATGAAGTAAGTCCAGCCATCAATATTGTCGAATAAACAAGTGATTCACCAGCCATATGAAATAATGATGTAAACATTAAATTATATACGACTGAAAGAAAAATTCCAAGAATTAAAAATAATACTACAAATGTAAGAAACGAAGTGGATTTAGCCTTGTTTTCTTTGAATTTTCTGGTGTCTAGAGTTTCTTTTAAATCCACCTTAATTAAAGCTAATAAATTATTCATTTATTTTTTCCTTTGCTAGAGATGTAGACACCTTTTCATCCTCAAATAGCTCTAAGAATCTTTCCTCTAATGAATCATCACCTCTAACATCATCAGTATTTCCTGAGGCAATGATTTTTCCATCCTTTATTATTGCAATCTTGTTACAGAATTTTTCAACAACCTCTAATACATGAGAAGAGAAAAATATCATTGTTCCACTTTGACATAATTCTTTCATTACTTCCTTTAAATCATGTGAGGCTTTAGGGTCTAAACCAACAAATGGTTCATCTAAAATCAAAAGCTTTGGCTTATGAACTAATGCGGCAATTAAAGCAATTTTTTGCTTCATACCATGAGAATATGTTTTTATCGGATCAGCAAGCTTTGATTCAATATTAAATAAGCTAGCATATTTATGTATTAATTCATCCTTTTCCTGTCCTACACCATAAATATTGCAAACAAAATCGATATAACCAATACCAGAAAGATGTTCATATAAATCAGGATTGTCTGGTACATATGCCATTTTTCTTTTTGACTCAATTGGATTAAATTTTATTGACACTCCATCAAGAAAAATATCTCCCTGATCAAAATTATGTATACCAACTATACACTTAATAGTTGTTGATTTACCAGCACCATTTGGTCCAATAAATCCATAAATATCTCCGTCTTCTATTGTTATTGAAACATTATCTACCGCTTTACGGTTAGAATTTTTATATGTTTTTGATAAATTTTTTATTTCAAGCATCGAAATAACCCCCTTATATGTTCAATTATACTATTAAATTATTTAAAATTCAAGAAAATTCAAATAAATTATTATAAATATAATAAAAAGCTGATACCAAAAGATATCAGCATATTATATTATTATTCAACCCAAGAAATAATTGCCATAGGTGCTGCATCTCCACGACGGAAACCAGTCTTAATTACACGTGTGTAACCACCATTACGGTCAACAAATTTAGGTGCAATTTCATTAAATAACTTTTGAATAGCAAAGTTACCTTCTTCATCCTTTTCAAAGCGTACAAATGCTGCAGCTTGACGGCGAGCATGAAGAGTATTAGCCTTGCCTAAAGTTACCATCTTATCAGCTATTCTCTTTAATTCTTTAGCTTTTGTAACTGTAGTTTCGATTTGACCATTTAAGATTAAATCTGTAACTAAATCACGTAATAATGCTTTTCTAGCATCAGAACTACGACGTAATCTACTATATGCCATGATGTTTATTCTCCTTTAGACTAATTTTTCTTAAAGCCTAAATTTAAGGCTTCTAACTTTTCTTTAATTTCTTTTAATGATTTCTTACCAAGGTTTCTAACCTTAATCATTTCTTCTTCAGACTTAGCTGCTAATTCAGCAACAGTATTTAAACCAGCTCTCTTTAAGCAGTTATATGAACGTACTGATAAATCTAATTCATCAATAGTCATTTCAAGCTTACGATTTTGATTATCATCCTCAGCTTCAATCATATATTCAGTTGAAGAAGCTTTTTCACTTAACTCTACAACTACTTG
The DNA here is from genome assembly GCA_022768655.1 of Anaeroplasma sp. GTDB lineage: Bacteria > Bacillota_I > Bacilli_A > Acholeplasmatales > Anaeroplasmataceae > Anaeroplasma. Next base: position 5,892 of record JALEQD010000104.1, on the reverse strand, counting down.
TAGATGTTCAATCATCATCTTTGATGCGATTGCGATTGCTTCTTTAGCTGTAATTGAACCATTAGTAGTAACTTCAATTTCAAGCTTATCGAAAGATGCAACATTAACGTTTTCAACACGTGTTTTTTCAACGTTAAATGCTACATTAACAATTGGAGTATAAATAGAGTCAATAGCAATAACGCCAACTGATCTATTGTATTCTTTATTAGCTACTGAGCTAACATATCCAACACCGCGACGAACAGTTAAAAACATATGAAGATTTCCACCTGCAGCTACTGTTGCAATATATTGATTAGGGTTAACTACTTCGATTTCATTGCTATGAATAATATCAGCAGCAGTAACAACACCTTCACCCTTGTCAATTTCAACAGTTGCTTCATAATTTGGATCTTCACTATCTACTTTTAAAACAATTCGCTTTAAATTTAAAATGATTGTAATGACATCTTCAACAACGCCATCTACATTTTGAAATTCATGTTCAGCCCCGTCAATTTTTACATTAACGATTGCAGCACCAGGTAGAGAAGATAATAATGTTCTACGAAGTGCATTTCCTAGTGTAATACCAAATCCTCTTTCTAGAGGAGAAATAACGAATTTACCATAACTACCTTGATTAGAAATCTCTTCAATATTAGTTCTTGGTTTTTCAAATTTTAATTCTTTCATTAATGGGCCTCCTATTTTTTATATAATTCTAATTATACTACTATTTCCAAAAATTATCCACGAGGACGTTTTGGTGGACGACAACCATTATGTGGTACTGGTGTAACATCAGTAATAGCTGTAATCTCTAATCCAGCAACTGTTAATGAACGGATAGCAGCTTCACGTCCTTGTCCTGGACCTTTAACTGAAACTTCTACCTTTGCAACACCTTGATCTACTGCAGACTTAGCAGCAGCTTCACTTACCATTTGAGCAGCGTAAGGAGTTGACTTACGGCTACCCTTAAATCCTAATGCACCTGCACTGCTCCAAGAAATAACATTTCCTTGAGGGTCAGTGATAGTAACTATTGTATTATTGAAAGTCGAATGAATATGAGCTACACCAACAGGGCAATTTCTCTTCACACGACGCTTTGTAACTTTACGTGCCATAATTCTTTTTCCTCCTTATTACTTCTTCTTATTTGCGATAGTATGCTTTGGACCCTTACGAGTACGTGCATTTGTCTTTGTTCTTTGACCACGAACTGGTAATCCTTTACGATGACGCATACCTCTATAGCATCCAATTTCCATTAAACGCTTAATATTTAATGCAACCTCTCTACGAAGGTCACCTTCTACTTTAACTTTTGCAACCTCTGAACGAATTGCGCTTAATTGTTCTTCAGTTAGATTCTTTGTACGAATGTCCTCTGAAACACCCGCAGCTTTTAAAATATTTTTTGCTGTTGTTTCACCAATACCATATACATATTGTAATGAAATAACAATTCTTTTCTCATTAGGAATATCTACTCCTGCAATACGTGCCATATTATTCGCACCTCACCTTTCTATCCTTGTCTTTGTTTATGTTTTGGGTTTTCGCAAATAACCATAACACGGCCCTTGCGCTTAATAACCTTGCATTTATCGCATATTGGTTTTACTGATGGTCTTACTTTCATTATTAAATACCTCCAATATTATTTATGTCTGTAAGTGATTCTTCCACGTGTTAAATCATATGTTGATAACTCTATTGTTACCTTATCACCTGGTAAAATGCGTATGTTATTCATGCGGATTTTACCAGAAACGTGGGCTAAAACTTGATGATCATTTTCAAGCTTAACAATAAATTGTGTGTTAGGAAGTACTTCAAGTACTTTACCTTCCATTTCAATTACATCATCTTTTTTTGCCATTAAAATAGCCTCCATTAGATTAAAGTGTAGTTAATATCTCATAACCGTTTTTACGAACAACAATTGTATGCTCAAAGTGAGCACTTTTTGATTTATCCTTTGTAACTGTTGTCCAACGGTCAGATAATACTCTGACGTTTTTTGTACCTGCATTAACCATTGGTTCAATAGCAAGCACCATTCCTTCTTTCAATATTGGTCCAGTACCTGGAATACCAAAATTGAAAATTGCTGGATCCTCATGTAATTCACGGCCTACGCCATGACCAGTAAAGCATTCAACAATTCCGAAACCATATTGAGAAATATAATTTCCAATTGCTGCCGAAACATCACCTAAATGAACACCTTCTTTTACAACACTTAAACCGGCAAATAAAGCGTCATGAGTAACCTGCATTAATAATTGATCTTGATTTTTAATATTGCCAACAGCATATGACCAGGCTGAATCTCCATGATATCCCTTATAACAAGCACCAATATCTAAGGCAACAATATCGCCTTCTTTTAATATCTGCTTTTTTGAAGGAATACCATGTACAACCACTTCATTTACTGATGCACAAATAGCTGCTGGAAAACCACCATATCCTTTAAATGATGGTGTAGCGTTGTGTTCTAAAATCAATTTCTCACAAATCTCATTTAGTTCCCATGTTGAAACACCTGGTTTAACATGCTTTTTCATTTCTTCATGGCATAAAGCCACAATTCTACCAGCCTCTTTAAGAAGTGCGATTTCTCGCTCACTTTTAATAATAATCATATTATTAAGCACCTAGTACAACTTTAATATCCTCAAAAACTTTTGCTAATGGTTGATCACCATTTACAGTTTTTAAAATGTTCTTCTTTGCATAAAATTCTAATAATGGTGCAGTTTGATTGTCATATACAGATAAACGATTAACTGCAGTTTCTTCAGTATCATCAGCTCTTTGAATTAGTGGCTTGCCACAATTATCACAAATGCCTTCAACCTTTGGAGCATTAAATTCTACATGGAATGTAGCTCCACAATTTTTACATACACGTCTACCAACCATACGTCTAATTAGAATTTCAGCAGGAACATTAACATCTAAAACAGCATCAAGCTTGATACCGTTGGATTTTAAAAACTTGTCTAATGCTTCTGCTTGGGCGATTGTTCTTGGGAAACCATCTAATAAGAAGCCTTCCTTACAATCATCCTCAAGAAGTCTTTCCTCTACAATACCAATTGTAACCTCATCTGGTACTAGAGTTCCTTGGTCCATATAGCTTTTTGCTAAAAGGCCAAGCTTTGTTTGATTTTTAATTGCTGCACGGAACATATCTCCAGTAGAAATATGTGGAATATGATAATATTCTTTAATATTTACTGCTTGTGTTCCTTTACCTGCACCAGGTCTACCCATAATTAATAATTTCATTATGAACTTTCCTCCAATTAATCTAAGAATCCCTTGTAATCCTTTGTTTCAGAAGCAGTCTCCATTTGTCTAAATGTTTCAATAGCAACACCGACAATAATTATTAATGAAGTACCTCCGATTGTGATTGCAGAAGATTCTGCTGATGTAAAGCCAAAAGCTTTTGATACAATAATTGGAACTAATGCTAGAATAACTAAATATGTCGCACCAATTAATGTAATTCTAAATAACATTTTTGATAACTGAATCTTAGTATCTTCTCCTGGTCTATATCCTGGGATATATGCACCTTGCTTCTCAAGATTATCACTGATTTTATCAGGATCAACCTGTAAGAATGAATAGAAGAAACTAAAGAATATAATTAATATTACATATAATGCAATACCGATAGGTTGACCTGTTGAAAAGATTTGATTTAGCCAATAAGCTGCTTGATTTGTTTCAGTATTTAAGCCCATAACACCTACGATAGTAAGTGGAATAGACATTACTGTTGATGCAAAAATAACTGGAATTACGTTTGCACTATTAAGCTTGATTGGAATATCAGAACCTTGTTGTCCTGCTTGACGGTTTGCATATTGAACAGGTACCTTTCTAACTGCACCCTCAAAATAAACTACACCAATAATCATTGCTACATAAAGTACAACAACTAAAATAAATAAGAATAGATTTAAGCCTGTAAAAGCTGCACCTAAATATTTATTTGATAGTGTAACAAACATTGTAGGGATTGATGAAATAATACCAGCAGAAATGATCATAGATGAACCATTTCCTATACCATGACGTGTGATTAAATCAGCTAACCACATAGTAAATGCTGAACCAGCAGTTACTACTACAGCCATGTAAATATAAATAATCCAGAAATTATTTTTATATTTTATTAATGAATCAATCAAAATATTTTCTGGTTTAGCACCTAAACTGAAAATAATTAATAATGCTTGAATCATTGCAATAACAACTGTTGTATATCTAGTAATTCTATTTAGCTTAGCCTTACCTTGTTCTCCTGATTCTCCCCATTCTTTAAATTTAGGAACAACCATTTGAAGCATTTGAATAACAATTGATGCTGTAATATAAGGTGAGATACCTAAAGCTAAAATAGAAAAGTTAGACAAACCTCCACCTGAAAATGCATTTAACACTGTTAAAAAGTCATTTCCAGATAGGATTTGTTGAACACTAGTTGTAGAAATTAATGGAATTGGTATATAAGTACCAGCCTTAAATACTAATAGTAATCCAAAAGTAACTAATATCTTTAAAACAATCTCACGATTGCTTAAGATCAATTTAGCTTTGTTTAACAAATTACATCACCTCTACAGATCCGCCTAAAGCTTCAATAGCCTTCTTAGCAGACTCTGAGAACTTATTAGCCTTAACTGTTAACTTCTTAGTTAACTCGCCTTGACCTAAAATTTTAACTCCATTTAAAACATTTTTTACAAGACCTGCATTAATTAATGCTTCAACATCAACTACTGCACCATCTTCAAATACATTTAATTGTTCAACATTTACAACAGCATATTCCTTACGAGAAATATTATGGAATCCTCTTTTTGGTAAACGTTGGAATAAAGGTAATTGTCCACCTTCGAATCCTGGACGAACTCCTCCTCCAGAACGAGAGTTTTGACCCTTAGTACCTTTACCAGATGTATGACCAATTCCACTTCCGATTCCACGTCCAAGACGCTTCTTAGAATGTCTTGCACCTTCAACTGGTTTTAATTGATTTAACATTTATTGGTACCTCCTTATTATTCTTGGACAACCTTTACCATATGTGCTATGGTAACAATCATACCCTTTATTGCTTCATTTTCCTCTTTTGTAACTGTTTGGCCAATCTTAGTTAATCCTAAAGCCTTTGCAGTTGCAACTTGATTTGGTTTACGACCGATTAAACTTTTAACTAACGTAATCTTATACATGATATTAACCTAAAATCTCTTCAACTGTCTTACCACGTCTAGCAGCAACTTGATCAACAGTCTCTAAGCTTTTTAACCCTTCTATTGTAGCTCTAACTACATTAATAGGTGTAGCAGAACCCAATGATTTTGATAAAATATCAGAAATACCAGCTAATTCAACAACTGCACGAACTGGACCACCAGCGATAACTCCAGTACCGGCACTTGCAGGCTTTAATACAACACGACCTGCACCGTAAACACCTGTTACTTCATGAGGAATAGTAGTATTTACTGTAGCAACAGTAATAATATTTTTCTTTGCACTTTCGATGGCCTTTTTAATTGCATCAGGAACCTCAGCAGCCTTACCTGTACCGAAGCCAACATTTCCTTTTTTATCACCGATTACTACTAATGCAGCGAAACGGAAACGTCTACCACCTTTAACAACCTTAGTAACACGATTAATTGTAACTACTCTTTCTTCGTATTCTGGTTGTTCAACTTCTTTACGTTGTTCATTTTCTTGACGCATAAAAGTCTTTCCTCCTTAGAATTTTAATCCTGCAGCTCTTGCTGCATCAGCTAAAGCCTTAACACGTCCATGGTATAAATAACCACCACGGTCAAATACTACAGCTTCAATATTTAA
>JALEQD010000098.1 GCA_022768655.1 Anaeroplasma sp. | reverse complement strand
TCAACATGTAAAGTTTTTGAAAACATGTCCACACAATCAATGGATTTTAATTCATAATCATTTTCAAAAAATTGGTATAAATCTCTTTTTAGAGTTCTTGGTTCACAAGAAATATATACTACTTTTCTTGGGTTCAAATACTTTATTGCATTAATAAATTGCTTAGTAGATCCATCTCTTGGTGGATCCATAATGACTATATCTATTTGAGTTCTGTTTTTAGCAAGGTTTGTCATAAAATTTGTAGCATCATCAGATATGAAATCAATATTACTTATATTATTTATTTTAGCATTTATTTTTGCATCTTTAATTGCTTCCTTATTAAGCTCAACACCTATTACTTTTTTTGCGTATTTTGCAGCAAAAATAGATATAGTACCTACACCACAATATGCATCAATCACAATATCAGTTTTCTTTATATTAGCCTTTGACAGTGCAAGATCATATAGTTTTTTCATTCCTATAGTATTTACCTGAAAAAATGATTTGGGAGAAATTTTGAATTTATATTCTCCTACATTTTCATATATATAACCAGGTCCATACAATATTTTTTCACTTTCGCCTAATACAATAGAAGTATCTCTTTTGTTATAATTTTGAACTATAGTTTTGATACCTAGCTTTTCTTTTGGAATATCTTTTAATACATTATTTCTTCCTGGAAACATTTCTCCATTAGTTACTAATACTAGCATAGCTTCTTTTGAATTAATCCCATATCTAACATATACATGTCTTATAATGCCTTTTCTTGTTTTTTCATCATAGGGCATAATTTTATGCTTTGACAGTGCTATATTTACTGCTTTAATAATTTCATTAGCTTTTTCAGCCTGTAGCATACAATCTGAAACTGTAACTAATTTATGAGAATATTCCTCATAAAAACCACATACAACCTTCTTTGTTTTTGATAATTTATATGTCATTTGACATTTATTTCTATAATTTAGAGGATTTTCCATTGGAATAATTGATATTTTATTTTTTAATTTGAATGATTTAAACAAATCATTAATATATTCACTTTTTTTCTCTAATTCATATTCATAGCTAATATGCTGGAATTGACAGCCACCACATTCATTTTGATAAGGACAGCCATTTTTTATTCTATGTATGCTTGGATTTGTAACTTCCATCAATTTAGGGTAATTCCCATTTGTGTCAACAATAATATTTTCACTATCAATAACACCATGAATAAGGTATTTTTTATTATTAATTTCTACTTCACAATCAGGAATATAGCCCACTTTAACATTTTTAAATTCCTTAAGCACAAAATTCACATCCCTTTTATGGTATTTTTTTAATTATAATATTTTAGTTGTCCATTCTTCAGCATTTAAGACATCTGTAACAATATCTTCATAAAATTCTTTTTCATGGCATACTAATACAATTGTACCTTTAAATGCTTTTAATGCATCTTTTAAAGAATCCTTAGCTAAAACATCAAGGTGATTTGTAGGCTCATCTAATACTAATGTATTACATTCTTTTAGCATAATTTTACATAAACGAACCTTTGCTGCTTCTCCACCTGATAAAACCATCATTAATGATTCTATTTTATCCTTTGTCAATCCGCAGGCAGCTAAAGCACCACGAACCTCAGCATTAGTCATAGAAGGATACATATCCCATACTTCCTGATGAGCAGTATTTCTCGAATATTCTTCCTCTTGAGCAAAATATCCGTAATGGATATTATAATCCAATTTACATTCACCACTAAGAGGAGAAAGAATTCCTAAAAGTGTCTTTAAAAGTGTTGATTTTCCAATACCATTTGCACCCTTAATTGCGACCTTTTGTCCTCTTTCAATAACAAAATTAAGTGGCTTTGAAAGTGGTTCATTATAGCCAATAACTAAATTATTTGCTACAAAAACAAATTTACCAGAAGCACCACATTCCTTGAATTTGAATACTGGCTTAACTTGTTCTTTTGCTTTATCTATAATTTCCATTTTATCTAATTGTCTTTGTTTTGATTTAGCCAAATCCGTTGTCGCAACTCTTGCTTTATTTTTAGCAATAAATTCCTTTAAATGGGCAATTTCCTTTTGTTGCTTTTCATAAGCAATGTTTTGCTGACGTTTTTTTAATTCATACATTTGCATAAATCCATCATAATTGCCACTATATCTTGTTAATGTTCCATCCTCCATATGATAAATTACATTTATTACACTATTTAAAAATGGAACATCATGTGAAACAAGTAAAAATGCATTTTCATAATTTGCTAAATAATTTTTTAACCAATTCACCTGAGCCTCATCCAAAAAATTTGTAGGTTCATCTAAAATCAAAATCATTGGTTGAGCAAGTAAAAGCTTAGTAAGTAAAACCTTAGATCTTTGACCACCAGACAAGCATGAAACATCATGGTCTAAGCCAATTTCGCCCAAACCCAATCCATTTGCTACCTCTTCTATTTTTGCATCTAGCTGATAAAATCCAGATGTTTCCAATTCGGATTGTATTTCACCTGTTTCCTCTAGATAATAATTCATTTCTTCCTCAGTACAATCACACATTTTTTCATACATTTGATTCATTTCTTCTTCTAAATCATACATATGCTTAAATGCTTCTTGAAGAACCTCGCGTATAGTCTTACCCTTTGAAAGAGTAGTATATTGATCTAAATATCCTGTTGTTATTCTTTTACACCATTCAATTTTTCCTTCATCAGGAGATAATGAACCTGTAATCATCTTTATAAATGTAGATTTACCCTCTCCATTTAAACCAACAAGTCCAATGTGCTCTCCTTTTTGCATTACAAATGAAGCATTTTCTAGAATTGTTCTATTACCAAATGAAAATGATACATTACTACATTTTAAGACACTCATAACATAAACCTCCAATAATAAAATATATAAATAATAATTTATATATGCTTATAACACTTTTTTAGTTTATCATAAATACAACTAATAAACAAGATTATTATTTTTCCCTAATGAATTTGACTCATTTTATATTTTTTGCTATAATAATTAGAAAAAAGTTATTCATGTTAGGAGGTATTAATATGAAAGGCTATAATAAATATTTTAGAGGCTATTTTATGCCACCAGTTGAATCTAATGATTGGGTGAAAAAAGAATACATTGATGCTGCCCCAATATGGTGTAGTGTTGACTTAAGAGATGGAAATCAATCTCTTATTAAACCTATGAGCTTAGATCAAAAAATTTTATTTTTCAAGCAATTAGTTGAAATTGGATTTAAAGAAATTGAAGTAGGCTTCCCTGCTGCTTCTGAAACAGAATATGAATTTTTACGTGCTTTAATTGATCAAGAATTAATTCCTGATGATGTAACTATTCAGGTTCTTACGCAAGCACGTCCTCATATAATTAAAAAGACATTCAATGCCCTTAATGGCTGTAAAAAAGCAATTGTGCATTTATATAATTCTACTTCTAAAGCACAAAGAGAACAGGTATTCAAAAAATCAAAAGAGGAAATTCTTGAAATTGCAGTTGAAGGTGCAAAAATGCTTGTTGATCTTGCTAAAGACACAAAAGGTAATTTTGCTTTTGAATATTCTCCAGAAAGCTTTACTGGAACAGAAGTTGATTATGCATTAGAGGTTTGTAATGCAGTGATTGATGTGTTTAAGCCAACTGAAGAAAATAAATTAATAATCAATTTACCAGTTACTGTAGAAATGTCACTTCCTCATGTATATGCTTCACAGGTTGAATATATGCACAAAAATTTGCATAATAGAGAAAACATAATCTTATCATTACATCCACATAATGATCGTGGTACTGCTGTTGCTGATTCAGAATTAGGCTTACTTGCTGGAGCAGACAGAATTGAAGGTACGTTATTTGGTAATGGAGAACGTACTGGAAACGTTGATATTATAACATTAGCACTAAACATGTATACACATGGTGTTGATCCAAAACTAGATTTTTCTAATATGCCTGATATAATTAAACTTTATGAATCAATTACAGAAATGAAGGTTTATGACCGTCAGCCTTATTCTGGTAAATTTGTTTTTGCTGCATTTTCTGGTTCACATCAGGATGCAATTTCAAAGGGTATCAAATATCATAAGCAAAACAAGCTTGAAACTTGGTCTGTTCCGTATTTACCTATTGATCCAAAGGATTTGAATAGAGAATATTCTGCTGATGTTATTAGAATAAATAGCCAATCTGGAAAAGGTGGAATATGCTATATTCTTGAAACTAACTTTGGACTAGATATTCCTCAAAAAATGAGAGAAACAGTTGGATATCTTGTTAAAGATGTATCTGATAAAGCTCATATGGAATTGACTCCTACTGATGTTCAATCAATATTTGTTGAAAACTTTGTTAATCTAAGAACACCACTTAAATTAAATGAATATCATTTTATTCGTGAAGGTGATTTATTTAAGGTAATGCTATCAATTAATTACAATGGTAATAGAATCGATCACCTAGCTGAAGGTAATGGTAGATTAGACTCTGTAAGTAATGCTTTAAAACAAACATTACATTTAGATTATACTTTAACAAATTATATTGAGCATTCATTAGATGCATCATCAAAAGCTGAAGCTGCAGCATACGTTTCAATAAAAATCAAAGACAATGAATATTGGGGTGTTGGTATTCATGAGGATATCATTTGTGCTTCTATTTACGCTTTGATTTCTGCAATTAATAATTCAATTACAAAAAAATAATGTTAAAATTCCTAGTTTTAGTATACGAAAGGGGCTGTAAAAAACCTAGCTTTATAAGTTAGGCAATTTCACAGCCCCTTAATTTTTATTTTACAAATTATGCAATATTTCTAAAATATAAGAATTAATAATTTTTTAGACCAAAAATCCTCCTAATTTTCTAGCCTATAGGAGGATTTTATTTTTTGTATTTTTAATTAATTGTATTCTTTTTTTATAATTCTTTTTGCTTTTATATAAACATAACTTTTGAAAATCTATCAAAAAGAAGAATTCACAGTCCTTTTTTAAAACCTTATATAATTATATTTCAAAAACTAAATATTGATAAAAATACGCTTTATTACAATTCGAAAATTTATTATGATAATCTGCAAA
>JALEQD010000203.1 GCA_022768655.1 Anaeroplasma sp. | reverse complement strand
TCCTCTTCAGACATAATTGCATATGTGGAAAAATGACCGGTGGTGAAGCTGTAGGTTCCGTCCTTGTTGAGTGCACCGTCAACTTTGTGCATATGACCTTTTGTGTCGATATATACACAAAATTGTTATCTGTTGCTGTCTGCGCCTGTAAGGCAACGGCTGCTGCAGCTTTGTTATCAAGCTTGACCTGAGCGACATCTGTTTTGATTACCACGGCTGCATCGGTTTTATCGGAAACAGCCTTTAAAGTTTCCGCAGGGAGAGTGACCTCTGATGCCTTGACACTTGAAGCTGCCGGCTGATTCTTTTTCACTGTGCTGATTACTATTTACTGAGACTTATTTGCTGCCGCAACTTCAATGAGCTTATCGGCAGTCTGCTTATCAAGTGTGGTTGCGGTCTGACCGCCTTTACTCATGGTGTTTGATGAAAGGTCAACTGTAGTTGAGGTTCCGGACCGGACAGGTTCCGTCTGCGGTTTTTCATCAGGAGCGGCAGGAGCGCCGCCGCCTCCGCCTCCGTCACTTCCGCCTGAATTGTAAAGGACTACAGTTCCTTCTACAACATTGTAATTTCCTGTGTCATTTGGCGACAGCAAAAATATCTGTTCCAAGCTTCGTCAACTGAAGTAATTGTCCTCCTTCTACATGAGTTTCTGCATTATACAAACTCATTCAAGAGTCAGGTACATTTTCCCGACAGAACATACCTTTTTTAATATAAAGCAATATAAAAAAACCATAATTATGGCTTGGAATAATTGTGGTTTTATCCGGGTTTCAGATGTGGGTTAATGAACAGAACTGATTGATTTTAACATTGAGCCGTTTTTTGTCGCTAAATCCCCCGAATATGTGTACTGGTTCTCATAATTTAGGATATTTTTACTTTGAGTTTTTTAACGGGTAATCAGAGTTTGCCGGGTGATGAATATTTGCGTCGACACGGCATCGTGCTTTATGCAAATGAGAGAAAAAATCAGAGGGCCGAAGCCCTCTGAAAAATGATCAGTTTTTAAATTTTAATTTGGTTTCTAACTATTTGCAAACTCTTGAGCCGATAGTTGAAGCCTGGTAATCCTTAGTTGCTACAACATTACCGTCTGCATCCTTAATGATAA
>JALEQD010000095.1 GCA_022768655.1 Anaeroplasma sp. | reverse complement strand
ATAGAAAAATTGGCATTAAAAAATTTAGAAAGACTAGCGAGGATTAAATAATGGGAAAATATAAAATGAGAGATAATAGAGGTTATTCTCTAACTACTAAGGAAGAAATTAAAATAATAAACGAAATGTGTAATCCAACTCAAAAAGAATGGAATGAATTAAATGAATGGGTTAAAGATAAGAATGAATCTTTTTATACTAATCCATATGATCTTATGGATGAAAATCTTAATATAATGAATTTTATTGAAGCTAGAAGGTTTTATTTCATTATGGTGGACGAAGATGGAAAATAATTACAATAAATTAATTAATAATTTAGATAAGCTTAATCTTCTTACTATGAAGAATTACTTAAATCAGTATATTGATTTATCTAACAATAATAAAATGTCTTTAATTGATGCTTTATATAATTTAACGGCACTTGAAATCAATGCTAAAAAAGAAAGATCTGATAGAGCTGTAATAACTACAGCTCACTTCCCGTATATTAAGAGATTTGAAGATTTTGATTTTGACTTTCAACCAGAGTTGAATAAAGCTGAAGTAATGGATTTAAAATATCTTAGATTCTTTGATGATTGTTCAAATGTTTTGTTTATTGGTATGCCTGGTGTAGGTAAAACACATCTAGCTACTTCAACTGGTATTGAGGCTGCCACTAATGGTAGATCAACATATTTTATAACTTGTCATGAATTATGCTTACAATTAAAAAGAGCTCAATTAGAAAACAGACTTGAAAGCAGAATTAAACATTTCTTTTCATATAGTCTATTGATAATTGATGAGGTAGGATATCTTCCAATGGATATGGAAGCGTCAAATTTATTGTTTCAACTTATATCTAAAAGATATGAAAAGAAATCTACTATTATTACTTCGAATAAACCGTTAAATAAATGGCATGAAATATTTGGTGATGCAGTACTTGCTAATGCTATATTAGATAGATTATTACATCATTCAAAGGTGATAACCATTAATGGTCCTTCATATAGAACAAAAGACTACTTCATTGAAAAGTAGTCCGCGAATCCCCTAGGGGATTGTTATATTAATTAATAATTGTACAAAATAACTGTACCTTAATTGTTCATTATTATATTGACTTTAATATGAACAGACTACAGACAACAATCTATGCTATATTGATGCTACTTTAGCACCTATAATCAAAGCACTTATCGAAAAGTGCCCACTAGGAGCATAATACATCACTGGTGTGAAGTATTCAAAAGGAGACTAAGGCAAGAAATTATAGTTAATTTCTATCCTTTGTACTCTCTTCTTATCAATCGTCTATATTACACTATCAATTAATATAATTTGAAATATGATTAACTTTAATATTTAAGATTAAGATAAAATTTATCGTTCATTTTACTTTCAATATTACAATTATTACATCCATATTTACCATCAAATTAAATCTAAGCGACGAAATAGGGTGGCTATTAATATCGCCACCTTATCCTCGTCCTTATTTTATCAGCATTAACTTGATAATTCTTGCTAAATATTCATTTGTATAGTTTGCCACAGATTACACTTGAAAAACTATATAATACAAACTACATCTATTTATGAATAGAATTATTACAAGCATATTTTGACGATTATATAAATTGAGAGGTACATGAAAATAGACTTTCTCCATATACATTAATTTGTACAGGTTGTAATGCTTTTATTTTAACTAATTCTTAATAATTTCCATCAATTTCTCATTGTTTTTTGTTTGAGTATATTCAACAAATATATCCCATAAATAATTAGATGCATCATCTATATTTCTAAATGACCTTTCATTTTTACGTTTTCCATATTCTAAATCATAATTTTGAAAAACAACATATTTTTTTGAAAAACCATTTATAAGTCTCCATAAAATTGTATTTTTCTTTAGATAGAATATAGAGTATTCTTTATCATATAGTGTATAACTGCTAAACAGTGATATATATTTTTCCAAATGAAACTTTCGAACATATTCATTTAATGTATTGTAATCCATAATCTCACCTAAAATCTTCTTAAAATTCCTTCAGCAATTAACTCTGCAATAGATTTTCCCAAATCATATTGAATACCTCCACCATATTGACCAAAAAATGGTAATGCAGGTCCTGCATTAACAGTGATGGGACTCACTACCTCGTATACTGAAATATTATTCAATTGGCTTAACTTATCGTATGGAAGAGACAAACTGAATGGATCAGTAAAATATGACGAAACATAAGACCCACCTTCTCCACCAATACGTTGAAGATATTGACCTGGTTCTAATGTAAATTGAGACATCGAAGCAAATCCATCATTTATAGGATAATAATTACCATTAATACCTAAATTATTACCAATGAATCCGGCCAATCCTCCTGCACCACCTAATGAATAAGCCCACGCTGCTGCTTGAGCACCATGGTATACAGTAGTTATTGAGGCTGCTGCTTTTCCAGTTAATAATAAGGATGCCCCAGCCCCTGCCGCAGCTCCTAGTAAGCCACCACCTACTGCTCCTAGTGTAGACCATCCAACTACTTCCCATCCTCTAGCACCATGGTGATATGATGTAACTCCTGCAGCTACACCACCTATAACTGCACCTATAATGGCTGTTAATACAAAGAATGCAAAGTTACCGTCTCCATCAGAGTACATCACAGGAGTATTGTGATTGTATGGAAGTTATGGCATAAAATTATAGATTATTTCTACATTTTGTACTCTTTTTCCATCAATCACTTCTGATTCATGTACTCTAATTTCTTTTATTAGCTTATTTAAAAGTTCTTTAGATAAGCTATCATTTAAAGAATATTTAGATACCTCATCAATGAATTTAGTAATACTATTACCTAATTCATTTCTATCTTTATTAAGCTTACTAGATTCTTCTATTTTATCACTTATCTTTGTAAGCTCAATTTCATATTCTTTACTAATCTCATTATACATTATTTCTGATACTTTTCCTAGTATCATATCTTCATACATTCTTTTAAGTATTACCTTAAGTTCTTCTTTTCTTCTTTCTAATCTTTTGAAATCTATAGAAACTTGATTATTGATATTATATTTAGCTAGTAAATCTTTGATAAGCTTATCCTTATCATTAGTTACTAAATTAATATGATATTTAATATCATCCTCTACTGTCTTACATAAAGTATCATATCTTATGTAGTGACACGAACAATAGGATTTACCAAAGCTTCTATACTGTGAACAGGCAAAATGTGATACTCCTTTTGCACCATTAAAGAGTGATAATGCTTTACCATATGTTGCACATCTAATAATTCCAGAAAACATATTTCTTTCTTTATTCTTAAATACTCTTTTTCTTCTTTTAATACGCTCGTTAGCTTTATTAAATAAGTCTTCAGAGATTATTGCATCATGCGTATTCTTAACAATTATCCAATTCTTCTTATCAGTAGGTAATAATCTTTTAGATTTATATGATACCTTATAATTCTTATTACTTACCATATGACCACAATACTCATAGTTTTCTACTATCCTTGCTATTGTACGTGCTCTCCAGTCATATGGATGTTCATTCCATATATCTTTAGAATAAATTTTATATTTAGAATACATATAACATCTAGGCTTTAATATCTTTCTTTTAGTTAAGATATTTGCTAAATCAAATGAAGATTTTCCTATTGATGCCATTTCAAAGATTTCTTTAACAATGTATGAAACCTCATAATCAATTATTAGATGATGTTTATCACTGGAATCTTTAATATATCCATATGGAGGATATGATACCGTAAATCACCTTTTAAAGTTTTTGTTCTATAAGCACTTCTTATCTTTTTAGAAATATCCTTTGCATACCATTCGTTCATAATGTTTTTAAATGGTGTAAAATCTGGTATTCCTTTTTCGGTATCAACATCATCATTGATTGCAATAAAGCGTACATTATTCATTGGAAAGAATTACTCTAAATAATATCCAGTCTTTAAGTAATCTCTACCTAATCTAGATAAGTCTTTTACTATTACTGTATCTATTAATCCACATTCAATATCAGATACTAATCTTTTAAAGTCAGGTCTATCGAATGATGTACCTGAATATCCATCATCACTATAATGTATAATGTTTTTAAAGCCATGGCTTGATGCATATTCTTCAAGCATAGCCTTTTGCGTATGTATACTTTCAGATTCTAAAGATAATTCATCTTCCTTAGATAATCTTGAAAGTAATGCTGTATGTTTAATTTTCATTTATCCTCCTAATTAAACAATACACCTGTAACACCTTCATTATATTCCATAACAAAGCTATTAGATAGATGTAATTTTAATAATTGGAGTAATAAATCAATTAATTCATTATATAAATCATTATTTGATTCATATTTTCTTATTACTTTTATTTCCACCAATTTAATATCTCCTAGTTTTATATTTTAGACTTAAGCTTAATTCCAATTTAATTATATAAAACTAGCTATATCGTATTGTGATATTCAAAAAATAAATTTAAATTATTTTTTCTAGTATTTAAGCCACTTTTTAAACCCATAAAAATGTGCTGTGTTATATTGTAACATTTTTATGAAAATGGAGAGGCAGGGTGGCTATTAGTAAAGCCACCCCTGCACTCCCATATTTCACCATCTATATCAGCATTTATAATTACCAATATTACTATCAATTCTTTCTAAATAGTCGTTTGTATAGCATGCCACAGTTGCACTTGTGACAATGCTAAAGGATACAAACTTGTTCTATTTATAGATAGAATTATACTTAGTAATTATTTAGTTAATTTATAAATAAAGGTATATGAAGATTGATACTCATATACCCTTAGTTTGTACAGGTTGTAATGTTATTTTACTCATTAATTATAATTTTTTTAATTAAATATTTATTCAATTCTAGCACAACTTTTTCAGTATATTTTATACATATGCTTCTTTTATCAAACATCATAAATGTTGACGATAGAAAATTATACTCAATTTTATGATTTGACAAATAGACCCATCCATAGAACTCATTATTAGGGTAAACATTTGATGTTAAAATTTCGTTCCATTCAAATTTTTTCTTTAATTTGCCAAAATGATATTTTTTCACACCATTTTCATCAATTTCAATTACATCCAAAGAAAAAGACAAAATATATATTGAGACTACAATTGGTAAAAATACAAACATTATAGCAGACATTATCCATAACCAAAGTTCCTTTTCGGATGGGACAATTATAACGAAGCCTAATGCAATAAAAGATAATAAATCATATATTGTTATATAAATTATACCTGTAGGGAGCACTCTAAATTTCATAAACTGTTTCTATTTTCCTTTGCTTTCGAATTTTATTTGCACTTGGAAAAGAATAATATGTTAAATATCCGGTCATTCCAACTCCTAATGCTGAAATTTTTGATGCATCTATGAATCTTGCAAAGTTAGTAGCCCCACTCACGGTTCCTGATAATCTTAATGCGCCTCCAGCAAAGCCATTTACTAATGCGCTTATCCCACCTTGAAGTGCTGAGGCCCTAAAATCTATGTTATCAAAACCGTATGAAATTCCTTGTCCAACTGCGTTTCCAACAAAACCACCAACAAACGCAAGTCCAACACCAGCAATAATGCCACCAACACCTGGAACGGCAGCAGTTAATGCAACAGCCATACTTCCTATTGCACCATCAATAAATCCTCCAACAAACGCACCCCAGAAAGATTCATCATCTTCTCGACCCATTGCGGATCCTAAACCAGTGATTGCCCCCGATACTAAAACACCAGCTGCAACTGCTAACAATGTTAGTATTGCTACGTGCCCACTTCCATCAAAGTACATCACAGGATTATTATTACAGTAAGTAAATAAATTAATTCCACCAATAGAATCAGTATCAATGTATTCAATAGAATCTTGAGTTAACCATCTACACCAATCTACAACATAATATCTTGATTTACAATAGTAGAATCCACTTTCTTCATCAAAGTAGTATCCTTTATACCTAAATGGATTAATATAACCAATTTCTGTATTACTTCCTGTAATATAATGGTCTCCATATGCATTGTAATTGTATTTTACCACTAAATTACCTTCAGAATCAACAATGCCTAAAATATTTCCTAAAATATCTCTTACATAGAAATATTTTGTTGTTTTGTTTAAAACAAATCCATATAATTGATCATTTTCATCATATAAATAATCTAATCTATTACTACTTCTAACTTCTGTTTGAAGCTTACCATTATTATAATAATATTTAATTGATTCATACTCTGTATTATCTTCATATTCATAGCTTACTTCCTTTGAAATTCTTAATCCATTCTCATCATACAAATATGATGCATATGTTGTACAATCACTTTCATTTCTTGTTAAATTCTTTAATCTTTTACCTTCATATTCAAATGAATAATCACGCCATGATGATACTAATAATGTATTAGAATGATAATTAATATTATCATTATTATACTTAATTAATTTATCTTTAATTGCCGTATCATATGTAAATGTATTTGATCCATATGTTTTGATATTTCCATTTTGTTCATATGTAATAGTTGTTCCATTATCATTTGTTAGGTAACCTCTATAATCATATCCATATGTTTTATTTCCAAAGACCGAATCTGTAATTTGAGATACATTATATTTATTATCATATGAATAGCTTCTATTTGTTAATACACCTTGTTTAGTTGTGATATATTCACTTTCAATATATCCTACTACATTTTTATTATTTATTTTCTTATAAGTATAGTTATTCTTTAAAATCTCAGTTGATTTTAATGTTACCTTTCTTTCCATTAATAATCCTAAATCATCATGCTTATGAGAAATTGAATATACTTTTAAATTATTCATTAGATTATTGATTGTTGTTGCTTCACAATATGCAGCTCTAAAGCATAAATTTTCATATGATGCTGAAATTGGGAATGTTTCATTAGGCTCAGTTCCTATATATGTTGTCATTTGTGATAAATTAATTGTTGTTGAAATTGATGTTTCAAAAGTTTTTGTACTTGTTCTAACTCTAAAATCTAATGTATTAGAATATCCATTTGTATTTAATTTATATGAAAATGCAATAAAGTTCCATACATTTTCCATAAAGCTTAAATTTGTACTATATGTTGTAGAATTAATTACTACTTTTATATTACCTGATACTTCTCTAACTGAAATAACATTTCCTGATGTATCCTTCATTGAAAATATTGTGTTTGCATTATTATAATTTGTTGCCATTCTAGCATTACATATGATTGTACCAGCATTTGAATTTCCAAAGCTATATGCTAAAACATTACCTTGGGAATTATAGGTATGTCTATGGATTCCTATATCATATGGATATAGGTTTTCTTCATTAACTAATGTTGTTTTAAATACACTTGGTTTTACTGTTGTTCCTGTTGGACTTGAAATTGAATTTAGGCTATTATTAAGCGGAATAATTGTAAATAATGATTTAATGTCATTATTATATTCATAATAATTT
>JALEQD010000200.1 GCA_022768655.1 Anaeroplasma sp. | reverse complement strand
GAGGAACCCGCCGAGGAACCTGCCGAGGAACCTGCCGAGGAACCCGTTGAAGTTACGGTCGCTGAGGACGTCAGAACGCTGGGCGACGCGGACGTCCGTCTCGAGGGCGACGGCATGAGCGAAATCTTCGTCACCATCCCGGACGGCACGCCGCTGATCGTGGTCGGCGTGGAAGGCGACTGGATCGTGGTAGAGATCGACGGACAGATCGGCTATATTTACAGGGACAGCGTGCAGGGCGTGGAGTTCGAGCAGCCTGAGCTTCCCGAGGGCGAAGCGCCCATGCCGAAGATCACCATCTTCACCTCCCGCCGCACTGTGGTGACTCCCGGTGAGACCATCGTGCTCACCAGCAAGCTGGAGAACTTCGAGGGCTACGGCGAGCTCTCCTTCCAGTGGGAGTACGACCGGGGCAACGGCTTCGAAAGCGTGCCCGGGGCCACGGAGGACAGCTACTCCTTCGAAGCCAGCATTGAAACCCTGAGCTACGACTGGAGACTGGCAGTTTCCTGCGAAGACTGAAAACCAGCCACCCGGCTGTGGGAAACCGCAGCCGGGCGGACGAGCATTCATCGAGATTGAATCGCAATACTGCGAGGAGGAATAGAGAATGGCGAATAAAAAGAGGTTCCTGGCAATCGTGCTGTCTCTGGTGCTGGTGCTCCAGATGCTGCCGACGTCTGCCCTGGGCGTAACCTTTTATTCCGCGCGGCTGTCGGGCGCTACCTATTATCAGGTAGACTTCTTTGCCAGCGGCGAAAAGGTTGCCACCCAATACGTCGAAAGTGGCGAGACCCTCACCCTGCCGGAGGCCCCGACGGCGGCAGGCAAGTCCTTCACCGGATGGAAGGACGCGGCAGGCAATAAGGTTACCTCGGACACCACCGTCTCCGGGGATATGACCGTGACTGCGGTCTTTGAGGACATCAGCGTCTACACCGTGACAGTGAAGTATGTTCTGGCGGATGACCAGACCGTCGAAGTCGCTCAGATGGTGCAGCGCCAGTATTTCAAGAGCTACAACACCGA
>JALEQD010000082.1 GCA_022768655.1 Anaeroplasma sp. | reverse complement strand
TAAATATCTTCTGGAGTTCCTATTTGCTGAATTACACCATGATTTAATACAACGATCGTATCACTCATTGTTAATGCTTCCTCTTGATCATGTGTTACAAATACAAAGGTAATACCTACCTTTCTTTGCATCTCCTTTAATTCATATTGCATTTCCTGTCTAAGCTTTAAATCAAGAGCAGAAAGTGGTTCATCAAGAAGTAAAATTCTAGGCTTGTTAACAATAGCTCTTGCTATTGCGACTCTTTGTTGCTGACCACCTGACATTTCATCTATTCTTCTATTTTCAAAGCCTTCAAGCTTAACAAGCTTTAAAGCCTCTAAAACAGTTTCCTTTATTTGCTTTTTATTCATCATTAAGGACTTAGCACTTTTTATTTCTAAAGACTTATCCTTTAGAACTTCCTTCTTTTCTTGTTCTAATTTTACTAATTCCTCCCATGTCGCAACCTTTTTTAGCTTCTTAAGCTCATCCTCATAAGGCTTAGTAGCCTTTTGCTTAGATATACCATTCTCAATTGATTCTAATATTAATTCTTCAATCTCTTTTATTCTAGATTTGGCTTTTTTAACCTCATCATCCTTTTCCCATTCTATATCGATTCTTTCATTTAAATCATTTAATATTGGTGTATATTTTTTTTCAATTGCCTCTAGCTTTGAAGAAATAAGATTTTCCTTTTCTTCGCCTATTTCCTCTTTAATTTTTATTTTTATATCCTTAAGCTTTAATTTAATATCTGCTTTTTCTTCCTTAGTTACTTCCTTATTTTGAAGTCTATGAGATAATTTCATTCTTTCGTTTTCATATTTTCTTTCAACCTTATTTTTAATATCAGCCATAATTCTATTAAAATTTCTAAGACCAAAAGCTACATTATCAAAAACATTTAAATGTGGAAATAATGCATATCGTTGAAACACAGTATTGATTGGACGTAAATGTGCTGGTACATTATTAATAACAACACCATCTAGTATAATTTCACCACAATCAGGAGTTTCAAAGCCACCAAGCATTCTTAAAATTGTAGTTTTTCCACAGCCAGAAGGACCAACCAATGTTATGAATTCATTTTCATTGATGTATAGGTTTAAATCATCAACTACTACATTATCACCAAATTTTTTTGTAATATTTCTTAATTCTATTAATTTTTTTGCCATTTTATCCTCCTAAAAATTTGGTGGGGTTGAAACCCACACTATCTTTGCAATTTTATTTGAATTATTAATTATATAATGCTCACAATTTGAAATAAAATAGAATGATTCACCTTTATTACATTTTTTTTGAAATGTACCATATTTTATTATTACTTCACCTTCAATAACATAGCCAAATTCCTCTCCTGGATGAGGATAATCATGAAATGTTTCTCCATTTGGCATGATTTCTACTAAAATAGGTTCCATTAAGTATTCCTGTGATGTTGGAATAAGCCAGGTTTGATTATAATTATCAAAGCTTTTTATATATTGTTCGTCTTTAGTAAAAATTATTTTATGATCATTGGTATTTTTAAAAAAATCAGTAAAATTTGTGCCTAATACATCTAAAATAATTTCTAATGTTTCAATAGAAGGTGAAACCTTATCATTTTCTAATTGAGAAATATATCCCTTAGTAAGCTCACATCTATTAGCTAGTTCCTGCTGTGTAAGCATTAACAATGTTCTTCTTTCTTTTATTTTTTTTCCTATCTCCATATAGTCACCCGAGTTTAGTATTTTTAAACATAAAGTTTAAAATCTATAAACATATATTTATTATATATAAAAAGCATATAAATCTCAATAATAAAATTAAAAAAAGGAGTTTTTACTCCTTCTCATTCATCTTTTTATAGTAATTGTATGCTTCTTTAAATCTTTCAAAATGAACTATTTCTCTTTGCCTTAAGAATGAAAGTGGTCCAAGTATTTCTGGATTATTTGTTAAATCCATTAAATGCTCATAGCCAGATCTTGCTTTTTCCTCTGCTGCCATATCCTCAGATAAATCAGCAAGATAATCACCAGTTGATGCAAAATATGTAACAGTATAAGGATTACCAAAGCTATCTGATGGATAGATACCTTTCTTATGCTCAACATACATAGCTTCTTTTTGAAGCGCCTTATAATCTTCAATCTTTAAATCCTTTGTAAGCTGATATATCATTTCTACAAGTATTTCAACATGTGCCATTTCTTCTGTAGCTATTTCTAATAGTAAATTTCTTCCTCTTTCATCAGGCATTATTTTTACTTGAGAAAAATATCTTAAGCATGCGTTTAATTCACCCGGATATCCTCCAACTGCACTAATTAGTATGCTTGCAAATTTCAAATCAGGCTTAGTTATTTTTACAGGATATTCTAATATTTTTTTATACTCCCACATTATTTATACACCCTTTTCCCAAAATATCCCTTAGTAGGAAAAGATCCACTTGAAAGACTATGATATTTCCTTTCGAATTCATCAATCATTTTTTTTCTTTCCATATTAATCCTATTTAATGATTCTAATGCATCCTTATCATATGGATAATTAGACAAATATATTGTAAGCTCTTTTTTTACAAATTCATATGTTTGAATTTTATACATTAAAGCTTCCTCATCAGTCATTTTAGTTATATTAGTTACTACATATTTATATGGATCAAAAATATTTTTAAATATTGAACCTCTTAAAAAGCCCTTTGATAAATCATCTACTAAAAAAAAGGAATGAGAATTAATATTATTCATTATTTCACTTCCCATATATAATCTATTAAAACTAATAATTTTTTTATAGGCAAATAAAATAAATAAAAAAAAAGAACCGATTTTTTCGGTTCCTTTAAATATTAATTATTCAGCAATAATTGCATCAACTGGACAAACACCTTGACAAGCGCCACAGTCAATACAAGTATCTGCATCAATATTAGATACTTCCTCAACAGTAATTGCGCTTACAGGGCATTCAGCTGCACAAGCACCGCATCCAATACAAGTATCTTCAACTACTTTTCTAGGCATGACTGATTCCTCCTTGTAATTAATCACTTTTACAATATAATTCTAACATTAAAATATTAAATTGTCTATAAAGTGTTGAAAAAAACAATAAAAAAGTGTACAATAACGCTAGTTAGGAGTGATTATAATGATAGAATTAAAAATTTGGCAATTTATTCTAATTTTAGTTATTGTATTATTAGTTGCCGCTATTGTTACATTCTTTATCACAAGAAAATTATTTGCAAGACAATTAGAAAAAAATCCGCCTGTAAATGAGGCAATGATTCGTGCAATGATGACTCAAATGGGACGTACTCCTTCTGAAAAACAGGTACGTGCTGTTATGCGTTCAATGAATGAAGCAAAAGGCAAATAAAAAAGTCGAATAAATATTCGGCTTTTTTTATTTATTTATTTCCTGTTATTTTTGAATATCTATAGGCACTTTCTTCAGGCTTCATTTTCTCAATTTTAATTTTTGAAATTTTATAAAATTTTATGCCTAAAATTATATTTAAAGCACCAGCTATAAGCATAATTATAGAAACAACATATAAAATAACACTTTTCTCATTATTAAATATTGTTATTAATATTCCACCTATTATTATTCCTACACTTATAAGAATAATAAAGCACATTAATAATACAGCCATTTTAAGCTGTATTTTTTTATATTTATCACTATATTCTTTTATTTTATTTTTATCCATAATTACCTATTCTATTTTTAATATTGTACCAATTTCTTTATATTCTTGTATATTATTTTTATATTTTATATAAATTTTATCATATAATTTATATCCGTTATAGGATAAATCGATTCTAATATTACCATCTATATGAGAAATCTCATATATATTATATTCTCCTTCTTCATAATTAAAGTCAACTCCATTATCCTGATAATGAATATATGTTCCATCTCCAGGATATATCTCAAAAATAATATTTTTTGGATCATCTAGGCTTTCATAATTAGGATATTTTGGAATTATTGCACCTTCCTTGACAAATAGTGGAAGTTTATCAAGTGGAGCATCATATATATGATATCCAGGCTCAAATTTATCATACGAATAATAGTCATACCAATTTGTACCACTAGGTAAATATACCAATTTATTTCTTTTACCTTGCTCGACTACTGGTGAGGCTAAAATATTAGCTCCAAGCATAACCTCATCATTAATTTCGTATGTGTTAGAATCCTCTGGGTATTCTAAAACAACTGCTCTAAAGGCTGGAATACCAGTATTGGCTGCTTCAAAAAACAAATCATAATAATATGGAATAAGCTCATATCTAAGCTTTACTGCTTTTCTATAAATACTAATTGTCTCATCATCAAATTGCCAAGGCTCCTGTCTTTTTGTGCCCATTGCTGAATGATTTCTAAATAAAGGAGTAATTGCACCAAGCTCAGCCCAACGAATTAAAAGCTCTTTAGTTGCATCGCTTGAAAATCCGCCCACATCACAGCCAGCAAAGGCAAAACCAGATAAACCTAAATTACAAATTTGGGGAATTGCCATTTGTAAATGACTCCATATCGAATGATTATCGCCAGTCCATACTGTTGAATACTTTTGTGTTCCAGCATAGCATGCTCTAGTAATAACAAATGGTCTTTCATTATTATGCTTTTTCATACCCTCATAGGTAGCTTTAGCCATATAATGTCCATATATGTTATGAACCTCATCATGATAATGAATCCTATTACCATCAGAAAATTCAACCTTAGAAGGAAGTGGTCCATTGAAGGATGCAGGCTCATTCATATCATTCCATATACCGCTAACACCTAAATCAAGCATTTTTCCATCAAGCTCACCCCAATATGTTCTTAGCTTTGGATCAATAAATGATGGATAAACAGACTCTCCCGGCCAAACAGAATTAACATATACTTCATTATTTTCTGTCGCTACAAGCTTATTTTTAACAATATAATTATAAACATCATAATTTGAATCAACCTTTACTCCTGGATCAATAATTGTTACAAGCTTAACACCTTTATTTTTCATTTCTTCAGTAAAATTTTTAAAATCACTAAATCTTTCATCATTTACTGTAAATACTCTATAGCCATCCATATAATCTATATCTAGATGAACACATTCTAATGGTATATCGTATTTTTTAAAATTATCAACAAGCTTAATAACCTCATCCTTAGTAGAATAGCTCCATCTTGATTGATGATAACCTAATGTAAAGCGTTTAGGCATATCCATTCTACCAGTGATATAAGTATAATTAGATACAACATCCTTTAAATTATTACCACCAATAAAATAATAGTTTAAAGGTCCATCAGTAAATCCAATTGAAACTACTTCACTGTTATTTTTAGCCATATTAAAATTAGATTTATAAGTATTATCAAAAAAATATCCATATGAATAGCTTTTATTAAACACAATGAAAAAAGGAATTGATTTATATAATGCCTTAAAGCTATCAACATGTGGAGCTGGGTCATCTGTATTCCACATGTCGTATTCATAGCCACGTTTATTTAAAAAACCAGTTTTATCTCCTAATCCATATAAGCAATCATTAGAATTTATTTTTTTACTAATAATATATTTATATTCTTCTTCAATATTTACCGCATGTCCTTCTGCCTCTAATAAGCTATTATCAATAAACTCATTTGTTTTATTATTATAATAGCTTATATCACTAGAAATTAATACATCATCAAAATATATAGAAAGTATAAAATTATCATTTATAACATATTTGTATCGTCCATGTGTTATTTTAATTGCATTATCTATTTTTTCTACAACTGGATTAATATAATCAAAAATAAAACCATTTACATCAACCGCAAAGCTTGATGTTTCTTCCTCTTTAAAATTACAAATTCCATCATCAATTATAGTAGCAATTATTTTTTTAGTTTCAAATACAATAAATACTTGATTCTTTATAGTATAATAATCAATAATTTTTCCAAGCATTATTAGACCTCACTTATTTTTATTCCTTAAAAAACTAGCAATAGTCATTAAAGAATATTGCTAGCTATTAATTAAATTTTTACTTCTAAATAATTTGGTAATTCCTCATATCCAAAAAATTCTCTTGAAAAATATCCACTACCCTGTGTTAAAGATTTTAAATCATTAACATATTCAAGAATTTCAGATTCAGGAACTAACGCAGTTATTTTTTGATTTCCAACTGAATTTATATCCATTCCAATAATCTTTGCTCTTCTTTGATTTAAATCAGATAAAATATTACCAACGTCATCACTATTAACTGTAACAACAATTTTTGAAATTGGCTCTAAAATAACTGGATTACATTTCATGTATGCATCCTTAAATGCTAATATTGCTGCCATTTTAAACGCTAATTCATTTGAATCCACTGGATGATATTTACCATCCTTTAAATTTGCCTTTACACCTGTAACCTGGAATCCCTTCAATAGACCCTTTTCACAAGCCTCATAAAATCCTTTTTCAACTGCAGGGAAATAATTCTTTGGAACACTTCCTCCAAACACAGATTCAGTAAATTCATTTTCTTTAGATGGTGAAAAATCCATTTCAACCACACCATAAAAGCCTGAACCACCACTTTGCTTAATATATCTACCACTACCAGAGGCAGATGACTTTATTGTTTCTTTATAAATTACCTTTTGATCTTCTGTTCCTAAATCAAGCTTATATGAATTTTTAATTCTAGATAATATAAAATTCAAATGACTTAGTCCTAATGTACCTAATAATAATTGATTAGTTTCGATATTACGCTTAATTAATATTGACTTATCCTCTAATACCATCTTTGATAAAACACCTGTAAGCTTATCATCGTCATTTTTAGATTTTGTTATTATAGACTTATAATAAACTGGTGTTGGAAAATCAATCTTTTCATATTCAATTTTACTTTTTGGTGTGCATAGGGTCATAGATGTTTCAAGACCATCAACTTTATTTATTACCGCAATATCTCCAGCATGAACCTCAGACACTGGTGTTTGCTTATTTCCACATATTGTAAATAATTGATTTACCGTTATTGTTTTATTTAAACCAGAAATATAAACCTCATCCTGCTGATGTAATACACCAGAATTAACCTTAAAAATTGAAGAAATGCCACTATATGGGTCAATAATAGTCTTAAAAACAAATGCAGAGAAAGGCTCTTCATCTAGTGTTTTTCTTATTGTAGGGTTTTCTTTATCATCAAGGCCACAAATTGGATTTAAATCAGATGGATTAGGTAAATAATCAACAAGCATTGATAGCATTGTATGCAATCCAATATTTTTTGTCGCACAGCCAACTAATACAGGAATAAGCTCACCATCTAATACACCTTTTCTTAGTCCTGTATGTATTTCTTCCATTGTAAGCTGTTCACCATTAAAGAATTTATCTAAAAGCTCCTCACTCGTTTGGGCTACTGCCTCTACCATTGTATTATGAAGTTCAAAAACCTTCATCTTCTTATCATCATATATTTCAACATCATCACATGTTTTACCATTATATTTTCTTGCCTTTAATGTTACAACATTAACAAAGCCATCAAATGAATCATTATGTCCCATAGGATAAGAAAAAGGAATAGCGTTTTTTCCTAGTTTTTCTCTTATTTCAGCTAATAATTGTTCAAAATGAATATTCTCCTTATCCATTTTATTCAAATAGATAATAGTTGGAATATTTCTTTTTCTAAGCATATTCCAATGCTTAACAGTTTCAACCTGAACTCCAGAGGATGCATCAACAACTAAAATTGCACCCTTAACAACTGATACTGCTGATAAAGCTTCACTTATAAAATCATCATTTCCAGGAATGTCAATTAAATTAATTTTATAATTATCATAATGAATCGGTACAATAGATAATCTAACTGAGCTTACTCTTTCCTTTTCTTCAAATAAATAATCACTTATAGTATTCTTCTTTTCAACGCTACCCTTAGCGTTTCCTGTTGTCAAACTATATAATGATTCTACTAATGTTGTTTTACCACATCCTTGATGTCCTAAAACAACTACATTACGAATTTGTTTAACATCCATATTAAAATCTCCTTTTTGTAAACGTTTTCTTGTTAAATTCATTATACCATTATTTTATATTATATAAAAGAAAAACTTTACTGATTAATTTAAAAAAACAGTAAAGCTTATTATAATTTATTCATTAATTTCATTTGAACCATCATTTGTTTGTTCTAATGCTTCATTTTCATTTCTTTTATTTTCAAATTTAGACATATAATATGTTGCAATAAAGCCAATAGGAATCATAATTATTCCACCTATAATCATTGGAACAGAATAATTATAATCCTTCATTTTAAATAATATGCAAATAACAGATGCGATAACGAAGCCAACTATCGCAAAGCTACATTGCTTTGGATATTTTTTTAATAATATTGAAAATATTTTACAAGCTGAAAAAATACCAATAACTACTCCTGCGCCAACAGGTAAAATGACCTTTAGGTTTGATACAAAAAGAGAAAAATCTGTTAAATTTGCTAAGGTAGATTGAATTAAATCATAATAACCAAATAGCATAATTATAAGCATACCTGATAAACCAGGTAATACCATTGCAACAGAAGCGAGCAATCCACATAAAAACAAAATAAAATAATCTTTTATTTGAAAATCTATTATAGAATTATTTTTAATATCAATAAATAGGAAAACTGTAACTAGAATAAAACAAATTACAGCAATAATGATATTTAAAACACTAATATCCTTCTTTAATGGCTTAGCAAGTGAAGGAATACCACCTAATACAAAGCCCATAAATAAGCATGTAGTAGGAATAGGAATATGAGTTAAGCATAATTCAAACAGCTTTGACCCTAGTACTACTGCAAGTAAAATACCTACACCAAATGGGATTAAGAATTTGATAGAATTTTTAAAATCCTTAAACAAATTATTTATACTATATAATAGCTTTTCATATACACCAGTAATTACGGCAATTGTACCACCAGATACACCAGGAATTAAATTGGCAATTCCAAAAGCAATTCCCTTTAATAGAATAATTAGATATTTCATATATTCCTCCCACTGATATTTTATATTATATCAAATTATTTATATTTTTTAATAGTTTGATATATTTTTTATTATTTTGTGCTAAAAACGGACATTATTATACTTAATTTTTAAAATATCCTTTTCTTTTATTAATTTATTTGCAAGGTTTGCTTCTACAATTTTATATTTATAAAACATATTATCAATATTATTTTTATAATGTATTCTTTTAGTCTTGAAATCAAAATTATTTAAGTATCTATTTAATAAAAATCTTTCATAGTCAAAATTTATATTTCTTATTGAAATAATTGAAAGATAAACTAAATATAATAGCATTACAAATAATAAAAAATCCATTTTATTTATAAAATAACAAAAAATGATACAGGATAAAATTAAGCTTAGGTAATTTGAAACATATTTACTAATTTTATAAGGAAAAAAATATGAAATAATTGAATTTAATATGTTATATCCATCTGTTGGATATATAGGTATCAAATTAATTATTAATATAAATAGATTAATTTTTTTAAATTCTTCTTTTAAGAAAAACAATAATATCAAATTTATTATTAAACCTGACAAATAAAAAATTATTCCTTTAATAAATGATAAATCATTTGTTTCAGCATCCATAAATAGCCCCATGCCAGTAAGTACAATTCTATTTATTTTTATCTTGAATATGGATGCTACTAAAATATGTCCTAATTCATGTAAAAAAATAAGCAATAATAATTTTAAATATAATATTTGATATCTTGATAAAATCATACATAAAAATAATATATAAAATGAAAAATGAATTTTAAATCGCTTCATAATCGATAACCAAGCTATTTACTATTTCATCATTTATATCACTTCTAATTGAAATTAGATTTGAATTACCAAGAATGCAATTTGCATTATAATATTGATATAAATAATAATTTGAATCAATTCCTTCAATATATATATTTCCATTAATTGTTTCAATTATAATTATATTCTTATCCCTTTTTGTAACAACCCCTGAAATTGGTAATTTTACTTCATTATTTATTGGTATTATATATAAGCATTCATTATCAAAATAATAATCTAATACAGATATTTTGTCAGTTATAACTTCCTTTTCATTGTTATGTAGGTTTAATGAGAAAATATTAATAAGCTTTTCTATTTCTATTTCTTTTACAAGAAAAGTATTTTTTAATAATAGACCAAGTAAAAAAAACAAAATAAGTAATAAGCCCTTTTTCATAGAATCACCAAACAATAATATGATAAATATTTTTATTTTAGAAGTCCATATTCATTTAAAGATAAATAATTACCATTAGATAATATTATGTGATCAAGTAAAATTATATTAAGCCTAATAAGTATTTCTTCTAATTCCTCTGTTGATTCTATATCCTCCTTTGAAGGATTATTATCACCTGTTGGATGATTATGTATTAAAAAAATACCATAGCATTTATTCATAATTGCTTCATTTATTATTTCACGATAAGGAATTGTAACTGAATGTGATAATGAATTTGAATATGTTTTATATTCAATTGGCACACATTTACAATTAACATAAACCACAGATAGCATTTCATAATTTATAAATGCATATTCACCCTTAATAAAATCATATACATCCTCCTTACATAATAAGGGTTTTTTAATATTTCTTTCTTCTTTTATGCATCTTCTAGCTATTTCAAACGCAGACATAAGCTTTGTAGCCTTTGCTTCTTTTATACCTTTAATTTTTGATAATTCATCAAATGACATATTAAAAAGCTTTGATAATCCATATTTGTTTATAAGCCTACTTGAAAGTTCTAATACTGATTCTTCCTTTGTTCCACTTCCTAACATAATTGCTAGAAGCTCAGAATCTGTTAATGCTTTAACACCATTTGCTAATAGCTTTTCTCTTGGTTTTTCTTCTTCGTTCATTTCTTTGATTTTCATTGAAATTTACCTCAATTCTTATATTTAATTAAAAATTATACTTATTTTTTTATATATTGCAAGTTTGCTTAATTTAGTTAAACCTATGATTTTCGAACAAATTAAATTTTTTTGGCAATAAAAAAAAACTAGAAATAAAATATTCTAGCTTTTTGATAAAAATTTATATTTTTTCCTATATTAATTATTTTTAAAAATTTTTCTAACACAGGAAATAAAATGTAATGATCCAGTTATTAAAACCAAGCTTTCCTCGTTTGCTTCCTTTATTGCAGTATCAATGCATTCTAAAAAATTTTCAATAACCCTATAATTCTTTTTTGTATATTTTATAAATGAAGAAGCATCTGCTTTTCTTTTATCATCAATTGATGTAAAATAAAAACTTTCAGCAATTTCATCAAGTTTTTCTATCATTTTATCAAATGCTTTATCTGCTAAAGCAGAAAATACTATTCTTACATCCTTGTAATTCATTTTTTTAATTGAATCAACAAGTCCTGTAATCCCATGAATATTGTGTGCACCATCCAAAATTACATAGGGTTTTTTCATAACTATTTCCATTCTACCAGGCCAAAAAGTATTCATCAAACCATATTTTATTAAATCCAATTCAATGCTTGGTTCTACAAATTTAGCTGCTTCAATCGCAAGTGCTGCATTATATGCCTGATAATTAGCAATAAGGCTTGCCTCAAATTCAATATTTTTATATGTAAATCTTGTAGAATCAGATAAAACAATATTATCTACAAATTTATCAACAAATATCATTTTTGAATTTATTTTAGATGCATAATCAGTAAATAAAGATTTCAAATCATCTGATACACATGTTAAGCATGTCATATTAGGCTTAACAATTCCAAGCTTATGATATGCTATTTCTTCTAATGTATTACCTAATGTGGCCATATGATCATAGCCTATATTTGTTATTATTGCTAAATCTGTTTTCAAAAAATTTGTTGCATCAAGCCTTCCACCAAGGCCACATTCAATTATGGCTAAATCAATATTACGATCCTTAAAAAACATTAACGCCATTAAAAATGTTAATTCAAAAAATGGAATTATATCATTATATTTTTCAAAATATGAATTTGAATATTCATAAAGAATATTTGCATAATACATTATTTCTGCATCTGATATATATCTATCATTAATTTGAATTCTTTCATTAAAGCATACAACAAATGGTGATACGAAAAAACCGATGTGCTTACCAGTATTTTTTAAAATATTTTTTAAATATGAAGCAGTAGAGCCTTTTCCATTTGTACCTGCAATATGAACAATTTTATATGTAGGTATAAGGTCAAGCTCTTCTGCAACAAATGTAATTCTTTTTAAATTTTCTCTTTTTGAAAGCTTTTTTTGGTTATATAACCAATTATAAACCTCGTCAATTGTATTAAACATATTTCTCCTATGCTTCTAATTCCTTTAAAGCATTACATACTTCATCATATTGATTCTGATATTCCTTTTGTTTTTGAAGCTCAGCATCTATTTTTGCCTTAGGAGCTTTACTGATAAATGCTTCATTTGATAGCATCTTCTTACTTCTTAAAAGCTCAGCTTCAAGCTTAGCCTTCTTATCATTTAGTTTTTTAATTACTTCATTTTGATCTACTAAATCAGAAGATGGTATATAAATTGTTGCCATAGATAATACTACAACAACATTTCCTTTTGGCTCAAGTGCTTTATCTAGGAATTCAAGCTTCTTTGGATTTGTAAACTTAGTAAGATAATTTGTTGTAGCTTCAATCATTTCTTTAGTTTGAGAATCCTTAGCTAATATTGAAATACATAATGGTTCCTTTGGTGATTTATTAGCCTTAGCTCTTTCATTTCTTATTGAAGTAATAATTTCCTTCATATCCTCAAATGATTCAATTACATTATCATCATTAAATTGAGGTAATACCTTTGGCCAAGAAGAAATTGTAATAGATTTTTCTTCATGTGGTAATGCTTGATATATTTCTTCTGTAATAAATGGAATAAAAGGATGTAAAAGCTTAACAATAGATTTTAATACATATACTAAAACGTTCTTTGTCATTAGCTTATTTTCCTCATCATCACTTGCTAAATCAACCTTTGAAATCTCAACATACCATGAAGCAAAATCATCCCATACAAATCCATATAATGCTTTTGCTGCTTCACCAAATTCATATTTATCCATGTTGTAATCAACATTTTCAATAGTTTTATTTAGCTTAGCTAAAATAAATTTAGATGCTAGATTTATTTTTGATGGTTCTAATTCCATTTTCTTAAAATCATCACCAATATTCATTAACACATATCTTGAAATATTCCAAATTTTATTTAAATAATTCCATGATGATTCAATTTTAGCCTCATCAAATCTTAAATCTAATCCAGGAGCTGAATTAGTTGTTAAGAAATAACGAAGAGAATCTGTACCATATTTAGCTATAACATCAAATGGATCAACACCATTACCTAATGATTTAGACATTTTGCGTCCTTGACTATCACGAATTAAGCCATGGATTAAAATATCCTTAAATGGTGCCTTATGAGTAAATTCAATACCCTGGAATAGCATTCTTGCTACCCAGAAGAAAATAATATCATATCCAGTAACTAACACATTTGTTGGATAATATCTTTCAAATAGGTCTGTTTTTTCAGGCCAGCCCAATGTTGAAAAAGGCCAAAGTGCACTAGAAAACCAAGTATCTAATACATCCTCATCCTGTACCCAACCATCGCCTGGGCATGTAGCACAAACCTTAACCTCATCATTCTTATACCAAGCAGGAATTCTATGTCCCCACCATAATTGACGTGAAACACACCAATCCTGAATAGAATCAGGGTCTAACCAGTGATTTAATGTTTGCTTAAATCGTTCTGGAACAAAACGATATTCTTCATTTTCTAATACCTGCTTTGCTAAAACATCCATTTTAACAAACCATTGCTTAGATAATCTTGGTTCAACTACTACACCAGTTCTTTCACTATGACCAACTGAGTGTACAATTGGTTCAAGCTTTACAAATAAGCCTTGCTCCTTAAGATCCTTGATTAATGCTTCACGACATTCAAATCTATCCATTCCTTCGTATTTAGAAGCCATAGA
This sequence comes from Anaeroplasma sp., assembly GCA_022768655.1. Taxonomy (GTDB): domain Bacteria; phylum Bacillota_I; class Bacilli_A; order Acholeplasmatales; family Anaeroplasmataceae; genus Anaeroplasma. The sequence goes on along the minus strand of JALEQD010000082.1, from coordinate 22,424 downwards.
ATTCATTGTACCATCTTCATTCATACAAAGTGGCATTGGTAAATTATGTCTTTTTCCTACCTCAAAATCGTTAGGATCATGAGCTGGTGTTACTTTAACACAGCCTGTTCCAAACTCCTTATCAACATATTCATCTGCAATAACTGGAATTTGAATATTTGTACCAGGGATAAATACCTTCTTACCAATTATATCCTTATATCTTTCATCATCTGGATGAACCATTATTGCTTGGTCTGCAAACATAGTTTCTGGTCTAGTTGTTGCGATTGTTACATAGCCTGTACCATCAACAAATGGATAATTGAAATGATAAAATGCACCCTGATCATCTCTATGCTCTACCTCTATATTTGAAAGTGCAGTTTTAGCCTGACAATCCCAATTTATTATTCTTTCACCTTGATACAATAAGCCCTTATTATATAAAGAAATAAAAACATGATTAACCGCTTTATTTAATCCTTCATCTAATGTGAATCTTTCCTTAGTATAATCTAAAGATAATCCTAAGGCCTTCCACTGCGAGCGGATAAAAGTAGCATATTCCTTTTTCCATTTCCATGCTTCCTCTAAGAATTTTTCTCTACCAATATCATAACGAGAAATACCCTGTTCCTTAAGTTTTGCATCAACCTTTGCTTGAGTAGCAATACCAGCATGATCCATACCAGGTAACCACAAAGCATCATAGCCTTGCATTCTTTTTCTTCTAATAATGATATCCTGAAGTGTTGTATCCCACGAATGTCCTAAATGTAATTTACCAGTTACATTTGGTGGTGGAATAACAATTGTAAAAGGCTCCTTTGATTTATCACCAGCCTCAAAAAAACCACCCTCTAGCCAAAAATCATATTTTCCTTCTTCAACCTCTTTAAAATCATATTTCGGTTTTAATTCTTTTTTCATAATCTTTCTTCCTTTCATATTCTTCTTTAGTTATCGAATAAAAATCTGCATCAATAACCGTTCCATCATATAATGCCTTGTATTTACATAATCTTCCATCATATTTAAAGCCACATTTCTCAATGACTCGCTTACTTCTATAATTATCACTATGATGACCAATCTCTAAAACCTCACAATCAGTTTTAGAAAAAACATAATCTATTACTAAATTAACCGCCTCAGTCATATAGCCATTATTCCAATAGACCTCATTAAGTGAAAATCCTAAGGATTTAGCATATTTATATTTTCTAATTGCATTATTATAAATAGAAATAGTTCCAATTAATTTATTAGAATCCTTTAAAGCAATAGCATAGCAATCCTTACTTAATATAGCACTTGATAACATTCTATTTGCAATTTCTTTGCTTGAAAATGGCTTCCACCCAGCATTAGGTCCAACATTTTCTGATTTTCCATATTCATAATAATCATCTGTATCCTTAAAGGATAATTCTCTTACAATAATTCTTTTTCCAATTAATTTCATAAAAAAAAGTCCTTAGAATAAAAATTCTAAGGACGAATTATCGCGGTACCACCCTAGTTCCATATATAAAATATATGACACCTCATTAATCCTGTAACGTAGGAATACGAATTTAGCTACTTAATTTCACAAAACCAGCTCCATGACTACCTTCTATAAGCATTTCTAGATATTTTCACCAAGCATATCCTCTCTAAAAGTAAATTACCTATATACTCCTTCATTTCTTCACTTTCATTTATTTTACTTTTTATTTTTGTAATTGTCAATAAAATTAAAGCTAAAATCCTTATTTGAGCGTAATGTTAACAAAAATATTATAGTATTTTTTAATTTCATCTAGTAATTCATCAAAGCTTGTATTTGAATATTCTTCTATATTTTTTTTATCATAATAATATTCTTTCCAAATATCAATTAAATCACTTTTATTATTATAGCAATTAGAACAATAGGATAATCCATTATTAACACATAAAAATAAATTATTTTCTCTACCACAGCAAGAACATTTTTTAAGGCTTGGTTGAACTCCAAATACATATAGCATTTTTATTAAAAAAATGCATAAAACCTTTTTAGGGTTATTATTGTTTAATTCTTTTAATATATCTAAAATAAAATAATATGTTCTATAATGATTTGTATCATTTGGTATGCTTTTAATGATTTGTAAAATCATACTGACACATTTCATTACTGAAATAGATGATGTTAAATCATAAAAGCTTTCTTTGACATTATATTCAATTAATGATGGAAACTCACCTTTGGTTTTCGTATAATTAACAACATTTAGTGTTGTTGTAAAACCAATAAAGCCACTTTTATAATCCTTTGATTTAGTGGCTCTAATACTTTCATGACCATAAGGAGTATATAGATATACTATCTTTGATTTTTCCTTATAATCTATTGAATTAATTACAATTCCTTCAAATTCATCCATTAAAAATTATCATTAGAATATCCTAATACCTTTAAGTCATTAGGTCTATCCTTCCAATCCTTTTTCACCTTAACCCAAAGGTCTAGGTGTATTTTTTTATTAAGAAGTCTCTTAATATCATTAATTGATTTTTCCTTAACCGCCTTAATCAATTCACCATTTTTTCCAATAACAATCTTTTTTTGACTATCACGCTCAACATATATTGTTGCGTAAATATCTGTATATAAAGGATTATCATCACTAGGCTTCATTGAATCAACAACAACAGCTATAGAATGTGGTACTTCTTGTTTTGTCGCATCTAATATCTTTTCACGAATTAATTCGCCTATTAAAAATCTTTCTGGATGATCAGAAATCATATCATCAGGATAAAATTTTGGACCAAATGGTAATGCTTTTTCTATTTCATTTAATAAAATATCTACATTTTTATTTTCCTTAACTGAAATAGGAAATATACCAGCAAATGGATATAAATCCTTATAAAGCGAAATAGTTAAATCGATATCATTAAATTTTTTCAATATATCAACCTTATTAATAACTAAAAAAACTGGTATTTTTGTATTTTTTAAATTATCCAATATGATTTCATCGCCACGAAGTACCTCCTTAACAGGAGTAGTCATAAAAATTATACAATCAACTCCATGAGTAGCATCATAGCTTGCGTTTACCATTCTTCTTTGTAATTCTGTTGTTGGCTTATGAATACCTGGTGTATCAGTAAATGCAATTTGCATTTTATCTGTAGTTACAATTCCTAAAATTCTATTTCTTGTAGTTTGGGGCTTATCAGACATTATTGCAATCTTTTTTCCAACAACCTGATTTAAAAATGTTGATTTACCAACATTAGGTCTACCAATGATTGATACAAATCCAGATTTATAGGTATCTATCTGCATTAGCTTAAATCTCCCTCATTAAATGAATATGGCAACAATTCACTAATAGATGTAAGCTTTGTTTTTCCATCTAAATTAGCAAGCACAATTCTACAATCTAATGGTAATAGCTCACTCATAACCTGTCTACATGCACCACAAGGTGAAATTACATCTTTTGTTTTTCCTACAATACAAAACGCAACAGCATCATCCTTTTTATATCCTTCACTTACCATTTTAAATAGTGCTGTTCGTTCTGCGCAATTACATAATCCATATGAAGCATTTTCAACATTGCATCCATGAATATAGCTTCCATCTTTTAATAATATTGCAGCACCAACCTTAAAATTAGAGTATGGTGCATACGCATTTTCTCTTGCTAAAATGGCTTGTTCTATAAGCTTATTTACATCAAAGCTCATCTTGTTATCCCTGCCTTATTTAATATTTCATCTTGCTTTTCAAACATTATTTTTTCATCCTCAGGTGTCATATGATCATATCCACATAAATGTAAGTAACCATGAACTGCTAAAAATGCCATCTCGCGAGTAACACTATGTCCATATTCATCTGCTTGTTCTATTGCACGATCAACACAAATAAATATATCACCAAGCTCATCAGTTTGAATAATGTCCTTATCATCACATAGCGCAAATGAAATAACATCAGTAACCTTATCTATTTTTCTATATTCTCTATTTATTTTTTGAATTTCTTCCTTTGATACAAAAATAATATTGAATTCTTTTTTGTTATTAAAATTTTTGAAAACATTCTTTATTAATTTCTCATATTCCTTTGTTTTCTCTTTTGTTTCATTAAAAAAATTAATTCTCATAATTATCCTGAACTAGCTTTCTTGTTTGGGCTAATTGCCTTTCCTCCTTGCTGTTTAATACATTAATTAAGGCCATATTTTCAACCATAAGCTTAACTAGCTTTTCTAAGGTTGAATCCTTAGAATAATCTGATACACACACAGTATTAATTCTATTATCTTGAACTAACTGAATAACCTTATCACGCTGTCCACTTGGGTATAAGGCTATAGCTCTACCACCTTTTTCTCTAATAAGCTTCATACATGGAATATCTGTTAGTCCATCTCCAATATATATCATATTTCTATATTCAATTCTTCTTTCATCACTATGCTTATTTAGTGAATCATCATTTTTAATATCTAAAACACCCTTAGAAATTCTAAAAATGAATTGTGTTTTTAAGGTAAAATTTATTGCCATTGCAGGCCAGCATGCTTGACCATTTTCATCATAACAAAAGCTACAGCCATATATTTTCTTAAAATATTTAGCAATAGGAGTTCCTTCTATAATCTCAGTTATTCCTGATGAAATAATATAATGCTCAATATTTACACCAATTGAATTTCCATATTCATTTATTCTATCAAACCAGCTAGAAACTCCACGATATAGAACAACATTTTTACCACATTCATGTAGATATTCCTTAGTTAACGGTATATTTTTTTCTTTACTTTCTAATACCATTGCAAGCATATATGCTAAAATTTTATCCATTTCATGCTTTTCTGTAAGCTGCTTAGCATGACCCCAAAATTCAGAAGGAGTTAAACCTAAATTCTTTATAAAATCATATTCTTGCATATCTGTAGTACACAATGTTTTATCAAAATCATATAAAATAGCAACAGTTGTTTTAGGCATAATTACCCTCCTATTCTCCAAAAATTAAATTTTGTATTGTTTCATCATCCAATTCAGAATCTTCTTCCTCTTCAGTATCTACAACATTTGTATTATCTACTTCTTCAAAATCATCACTAAATAATGCCTGAATATCCTCATCTGTTAATTCTTTTTTAACTTGTTCTGGTTCATTTTGAGCATCAGGTATTGAATCTAACAATTCTGATTCTTCTTCTGTTAATTCTTCTTGTTCTGCTTCTGGTATTGAATCTAACAGTTCTGATTCTTCTTCTGTTAATTCTTCCTGTTCTGCTTCTGGTATTGAATCTAACAATTCTGATTCTTCTTCTGTTAATTCTTCCTGTTCTGCTTCAGGTATTGAATCTAACAATTCTGATTCTTCATCAGTTAATTCTTCTTGTTCAGCGTCAGGTATTGAATCTAACAGTTCTGATTCTTCATCTGTTAATTCTTCCTGTTCTGCTTCTGGTATTGAATCTAATAATTCTGATTCTTCATCTGTTAATTCTTCCTGTTCTGCTTCTGGTATTGAATCTAACAATTCTGATTCTTCATCTGTTAATTCTTCCTGTTCTGCTTCTGGTATTGAATCTAACAGTTCTGATTCTTCATCTGTTAATTCTTCTTGTGAATCATCAATACTTTGTTCTTGCATATTAATAGATTCTTGTTCCTCAAGCATTTTTTCAATATCGACATTAGATTCTTCTCTTTCAACCTGATAATCAAGCTCAGCATCAAATATTTTATTTGTAAAATTATTATTTAATTGCTGCATTACCTGGAAAATATAATTTAAATAATCAGCATGTAATGTATAATTATAATCATTTCTATTAAAACAATCCTTATATAGCTTTATCTTATCATCGGCAAGTGGATTATTCTCCTCATCATGAGGGAATATTCCATATTTTAATGTTAATTCATCTTTATTTTTTTGAGTATATTTTGTTAAAAAATTAATTACATCATCAATTCTAAAGCATATACGCTCTAAAGAATCAAAATCAGATAAATTATCATAGATGTATTTAAAATGATTATATGAATATGCATATATTTCATCTTTATTTTCATAATCATCATCTAATAATACTGCTTGTAATAATTCATGTGCATATTGCATTAATGGAGCACCAGTAATTTGCTTTAAAAAATCTTGAGTTGTTTCTATTTTAATATTATCAATTTTATCCTTTATTAATTCAAGCTCATCACTAGTAATCAAATGATTTTTCTCTTGAGTTTCATATTTACCCTCTAAATCATCAAAATAATTCATTGAAAACTCTCTAGAAATATTACCATTACCAAAGCAAGATAAGCTTGCAGTAACATGCAAATAATATCTATTATTTTTAGGTTCTTCAATTGAAAATGCCTCAACAACCTCAAATGATGCATCCTCTAAATATGGTGTTTTAATGTAAAACTCAGCAATTGATTCCTTTGATGCTAATAACTCAACTCCTAAAACCAAAAAGTCAGGGTCATCTTCTTCATATAAGCCAACAATTTTTCTTGAATTTGTATTTAATTTAACCTCAAAATCAGAAAGATCATCTTTATGTGAAAAAGCAATCAAAAATTCATCACCATCAAATAAAAGTGGTAAATCTAAATGCTTTATATCAAGCTTTGCTGTATCATATTGTAGCATTTGACTTGACTGATATTTACTTTTTTCTGTAATAACATCAACTGTTAATTCTTCTGCAATATCAATTTTTGAAATTGGAAATATACCAATTGGATTTTTGTTGGTTTTTCTTTTTTTATCACTTTTGGCCTTTTGAGCAAGATATTTATTAATTTCTTGCTTACAAGGATTTCCTAAAAATGCATTTTCACCAATCATTCTAAGTGTTGTAGGTAAATCAACACTTTCAATATTGCAGCTAATAAATGCCCAATCTTCAATAGTGTCAAGTCCTTCTGAAAATGATACTTCAGTTAAATGTTCACACCCTGCAAATGCATATCCACCAATTTGTCTTAAGGTTTTTGGGAACACAACTCTTTTTAAATTTTTAAGCTCATTAAAAGAATTTGCTCCAATTTTTGCGACAGGAAGCTCATCAATAAACTCTGGGATAATTATTTCTTCTTCATCATCGCTACTACCAACTATAACGACAATTTTACCCTCAACGATATAATCAACCATAGAAACCTCCATTAAAATAAACGAATTATATAGTTATATTTTACCAATTTTTTTGCATAATAACAATGTTATTTAACAAAATAATTGCTGCAAAGAACATAAAAATAAAATGCTTATAAAAATAAGCATCTTAAGTATTTGTTTGTAAAAATAAACTTATTATATAAAAGTAGAGAGCTATTGTCCCTAAAGCTAGTAATAAAGAAATAAAACCAACAATAATATCAAAAACAAGATAATTCTTTTCTTTTATATTATTATCTATTTGTTCTATGTTAGAATCATTATCTAATTTCTTCATAACAGTACCATGAATTGCCATTTTAAATCCAATGTATGAAATTACAAAGCAAAATTCTACAGTAGAAAATAATAATCCTATAGAAATAAATAAAACAAGTATAGCAATAACATGAAATTTATTAAATGTTTGATTTTTAAATACATCTAGTGACCAATATAAAGAAAATATCGTTAGACCAACAAATATCAATAACACAGCTAAATAGGTTATTCTTGTTAATGCTTTTCCATTTTCATATCTTTTAAAATCAGAATAATGTCTTTTGTTAACGTTAAATAACCAAGATAAAAATTTCATATATATCTTGCCTCCTTTATATAATTATATCATATAAATAAAGCAAAATATTAATTCCTTGTTATCTTTTCTTTAATTCCTCAATAACATCATCCCAAGAAACATCCTTAGTAGCCATTTCTACAGTTAAATGATATATCAAATCTGCAATTTCAAATACAATTTCTTCCTTTTTGCCATCCTTACAAGCTAATATAGCTTCAGTTGCTTCCTCACCAACCTTTTTAAGAATTTTATTTTCACCCTTAGTAATTAAATAGTTAGTGTATGAGCCTTCCTTTGGATTTTTAATTCTATCCTTAATTGTATTTTCTAGATTGATAAATTCATTATCACTAGTATTAACCTTACCTCTATTTAATGTTATTTCAACATTTTCATCTAAATCCCTATAAAAACAGCTAACATTTCCAGTATGACAAGAAATACCACCCTTTTGTTCAATTTGAAACAATAAAGCATCTCCATCACAATCTATTGATAAACCCTTCATATACTGATAATAGCCTGAGGTTTCACCTTTAACCCATAATGATTTTCTACTTCTAGAATAATATGTCATTTGACCAGTTTCCAATGTTTTTTCTAATGCTTCCTTATTCATATAAGCAACCATTCTTATATGCTTAGAATGATAATCCTGAATTACACAAACTACAAGACCATTTTCATCAAATTTAACTTCATTTAAAATATCTTCTTTTTTCATAACCTAACCTCTATAGAATTATCTTTCAAATATTCTTTAAGCTTCTTTATTTCTAATTCCTTATAATGGAAAAGTGATGCAGCAAGACATGCATCTGCCTTACCAAAAGTAAATGCATCATAAAAATCTTTAAGACATCCAGCACCACCTGATGCAATTACGGGGATATTTACTGATTCACTAACTAATTTAGTAAGATTAATTTCATATCCATTTTTACATCCATCAGTATCAATAGAGGTTAAAAGTATTTCTCCAGCACCTAAGCTTTCAGCTTTTTTTGCCCATTCTATGGCATCAAGTCCAGTAGGTGTTCTTCCACCATGAATATAAACCTCATAAAATTTTCCATTAAATTTTGCATCTATTGCCACAACAATACATTGGTTTCCGTATTTTCTAGCACCCTCTGAGATAAGATTAGGATTTTTAACTGCACTAGAATTAATCGAAACCTTATCTGCACCAGCATCAAGAATTTTCTTTATATCATCAATTGAATTTATACCTCCACCAACAGTAAGAGGAATAAAAACAACCTCAGCTGTTTTTTTGACAACATCTAAAATGATACTTCTTTTTTCATAGGACGCAGTAATATCTAAGAATACAATTTCATCAGCTAATGAATCAGAATATGCCTTTGCGATTTCAACAGGATCACCAGCATCTACAATATTAACAAAATTTACACCCTTTACAACTCGACCTTCTTTTACATCCAAGCAAGGGATAATTCTTTTACATAGCATAATTTAATCCTCAAATTCTTCTATTGCATATTTTAAATCAATTGCCCCAGAATAAATAGATTTCCCTAATATAATACCATGACAGCCTATTTCCTTAGCCTTAGATATATCTTCTAGGGATTTAGCACCACCTGATGCAACAACACACAAATCAGTACCATCAATTAGTTTTTTTGTTTGATTAATATTGATACCTTCTAATGTGCCATCCTTTGATATATCTGTAAAAATAATAGTTTTTACACCAATATTTTTAAGCTTTAATGCAAAATCAAGTGCATCAATTTCAGTAACATTTAGCCATCCGTGTGTAGCAACCTTAAAATTTTTACAATCTATTCCAACGACAATTTTATCACTACCATGCTTTTTAATAGCTTCATTAACAAAATCTAAATTAAGTGCACTACTTCCTAGGATTACCCTATTTAAGCCTAATGATAAAAGCTCATCTATTTGATTAAGCTTTCTAATTCCTCCACCTAATTCTAAATCAATATCAACATTATCAATTATTTCCTTTATAGCCTTTAAATTCTCAAAATTTCCATTTTTAGCGCCATCTAAATCAACTAAATGAATAAAGCTTGCGCCCATTTCCTTCCATTTTTTTGCTATATCAGCTGGATTACCGTATTCAGTGACCTTATCATAATCACCCTTATATAATCTAACTGCTTTTCCATTATGTAAATCAATTGCTGGATATATCTTCATTTATTTCACCAAAATTCTTTAAAATCTTTAGTCCTACATCACCTGATTTTTCAGGATGAAATTGAACACCATATAAATTACCTTTATTTACAGCACAAGGAAATTCTACACCTGCATAATTTGATGTAGCAATTTCATAGCCTTTAGAGCTATCAAGATGATATGAGTGAACAAAATAAACATAGGATTTATCAACGCCCTTTAATAAAGGAGTATCCTTAATAATATTTATTTGATTCCATCCCATATGAGGAACCTTATATTTACTATCATCAAATTTAATAACATTACCTGGTAATAGATTTAGGCCCTTATGCTTTCCATATTCATATGAATATTCAAAAAGCATTTGCATACCAACACAAATTCCTAAAATAGGAGTGTTTTTTTCAATAAGCTTAGCTATTACCTCATCAAATCCTTGCTTAATAAAAGAATTCATTGCATCAGAAAAAGCACCTACACCAGGTAGTATTACCTTATCTGCAGCTAATATTTCTTCTTTATTGCTAGTGACCTTTGCTTCAAAATTTAAAAATTTTAAAGCATTTAAAACACTACCTAGGTTGCCTATACCATAATCAATTATTGCAATCATATTACACCCTTAGTTGATAAATTACCCTTAATATCAGAAGAAATTGTAATAGCATCACGTAAGCATTTTGCTAAGGATTTAAACATTGCTTCAATAATATGATGAGCATTTTCACCTCTTAAAACAACAAAATGAAGATTTATAGCTGCGTTTATAGCAAAGCTATTAAAAAATTCATTAACTGTTTGTGTTTCAAAATCTCCAACCTTATCGCAATTAAATTTGCAATCAGAAGCATAATATCCTCTATTACAAATATCAACAGCACATAAAACTAAAGCATCATCCATCGGCATAACAAATGATTGATATCTTTTTATTCCATCTTTAGATTTAAGTGCTTCCTTAAAGGCAAGGCCTAAAACTATACCACTATCCTCTACAGAATGATGAGTATCTACATTTAAATCACCTTCACATGAAAAGTTAATATCAAATGAGGCATGCTTAGCTAATGTATTAAGCATATGATCAAAAAAACCAATTTTTGTATCAACAATAGCTATTCCACTTCCATCAAGCTCTAATGAGCATGATATTTTTGTTTCCTTTGTGCTTCTATTAACAACACTATTTCGCATATTTTCTCACTACCTTTAATAATTTTTCGTTTTCTTCCTTTAAGCCAACCGTAATTCTATATATTTCATCAGTAAAAGCCCTAATATATATTTTGTTTTCTAATAAACCATCATATATTTTTTTATCCATTTTAACATAAATAAAATTTGCTTCGCTTGGATATACATTTATCCCAAGCTTCTTTAAATTACTATAAAGATTATCTCTTTCAGAAATAACATTATTAATATTTTCTTTATATAAATCATAATTACTAATTGCTAATTCAGATAATATTTGTGAAGGAATTGATAATGAATATGGTGCTTTTACAGCATTAATCATATCAATATTATTACTATTTGAAATTGCATATCCACATCTTATAGATGCTAAAGCCATAGCCTTTGAAAATGTTCTATAGGCTATTAAATTATTATATTTTAATGCAAGATAAGTAGGATCCTCTTTAGCAAAATCAACATATGCTAAATCAAGTAAAACTAAGGCATTTGTATTTGTAACAATTCTAATAATTTCTGATTGTGTTAAAATTGCACCTGTTGGATTATTAGGGCTACATATTAAAACTAATTTAGGATTATTTTCCTTAATCTTTTTTAGCATAGCATCAACATCAAAGCTTAAATCATCATTAAAATCTATACCAATGAATTTAGCATTATGTAGCTCAGTAAAAACCTTATACATTGAAAATGAAGGACTAAATGATAATACGACATCATTAGGTTCTAGGGTTGCTCTAAAGGTTACCTCTAATAGCTCATCAGAACCAACACCACATGTAACATTTTCCTTTGATATTTGATATTTTTTAGCGATAGCCTCACATAGTTTTGTATTTTGCATATCTGGATAACGATTAAAATTAAGGCATTTTATTCTATTATTAAATTCTTCTAATATAGGCTTTGGTGGTAAATATGGAGCCTCATTTGCATTTAAAACTATACCATCTGTAATTTCCTTTGAAAAATATGGTTCCATTCCTTCAAAGCTTTTCTTTAAATATTGCATTATTCTTCACCTCGCACTCTTGCAGATAAGGCATGCATTTCAAGTCCCTCTGCCATTGCGAATGTATCAACATCACTTATTAGCATATTTGCTGATTCTTTAGTGAACTGAATTAAAGAGCTTTTTTTGATAAAATCATCTACTCCTAAAGGAGAAAAGAATCTTGATGTACCAACAGTTGGTAAGACATGATTTGGACCAGCCATATAATCTCCTAATGCCTCTGGTGAATAATGACCTATAAATATTGCACCAGCATTTTTTATCTTCTCTATATAATTATTAGCATCATCCATTGCAAGTTCTAAATGCTCAGGAGCAATCATATTTGCATATTCAATGCTTTTTTCAACACTTTCAGTAACTATTATTTTAGAATATTCATTTAAAGAAACATCTAAAATATTTTTTCTTGATGATGTTTCATAATATTCTAAAACCTGTTTTTGAATTTCTTTTGCTTTATTATAATCAGTAATTAACAAAATTGATGAAGCAAGCTGATCATGCTCTGCCTGTCCTAATAAATCGGCAGCACAATATTTTACATTTGTTGTGCTATCACCAATTACTAATATTTCTGATGGTCCTGCAATAGAATCAATTCCTACAGTACCAAATACTTCCTTTTTAGCAAGAGTAACAAAGATATTACCAGGTCCTACAATTTTATCAACCTTAGGAATAGATTCAGTACCATAGGCTAAAGCCGCAATAGCTTGTGCTCCACCAATTTTATAAAAATGATCAACCTCACATACATAAGCAGCCGCAAGTACCAAAGGATTTATATATCCTTTAGGTGCTGGTGATACCATTATTATATTTCCAACATTTGCTACCTTTGCAGGCATAACATTCATTAATACACTAGATGGATATGCCGCCTTACCACCAGGGACATATACACCAACAGTCTCAAGTGGTGTAATTTTTTGGCCTAATCTTTCACCATATACACCTTCATATGTAAATGTTTCTCTTTTTTGGTGTGTATGATAATCATAGATTCTATCCTTTGCCTTTAATAAAACTTCCTTCATTTTAGAATCTAAAGAATCAAAAGCCTTTTTTTGCTCTTCTTTACTAACTTCTATTTTATTAATATCAAAATTTATATCATCAAATTTTTTTGTGTATTCTGATAAAGCTTCATCCTTCCTTATTTGAATATCTTCAATTATTCTTTTAACAATATCTAAATAATTCCCAGAGGATACACATCCACGATTTTTTAATACCTTAAAAAAATCTTGTATTTCCTTTTCACTTTTAATAATCTCAATCATATTTATTTCTCCTCAATTAGCATCCTAAAGCCTTGAATTATACTACTCATTTCATCATATTTAGTTTTTAAGGATGCGTTATTAACAACAAGTCTTGCTGATAAATCATGAATAGTAATAAAATCAGCAAGTCCATTTTCTTTTAATGTTCTTCCACTTTCAACAATATCAACAATTACATCTGATAAGCCTACAATAGCAGCTAGCTCAACTGAGCCATTTAGCTTAATAATTATTGAGTTTTGATGGACAGATTCAAAATATTTTTTTGCAATATTAGGATATTTTGTTGCAACACGAACTAAAGACTTATCCTGAAATGAAAGACCTAAATCCTTTGGAGCACATACACACATTCTACATTTTCCAAAGCCTAAATCTAAAATCTCAGTTATATCTCTATTTTCTTCTAAAATTGTGTCCTTCCCAACTACACCTAAATCAGCAACGCCTGATTCAACAAAAGTAGGAACATCACTTGGTTTAGCCAAGAAAAAACGGAATTTTTGATCACTAGATTCTAATACAAGTCTTCTATCATCATCTAATAGCTTAATATCACATAGGTTCAATTCCTTCAAATATTTAAATATTTTATCAGCTAATCTACCTTTTGATAATGCGAATGTTAGCATAAAGGAACCTCCCAGATTTTCTTTTCATTATTTTTATATTCAATAACAGCATTATATTTATTTTCTTTAGCATATTTTAATGCTTCTTCTAATGATGAAATTGATATATGATTAACAATTACATTGTTTTGTCTTAATTCATTATTCATTTTAAATGCATACTCAAATGAAGCATCATCACATATTGATAAATATTTTTTTTCATTTATCAAGATAGTATCATAAATAAGCGTATAATCAGTTAAGCTATCAATGTTTAAACCAAATCCAATATTTGGCAAATCACATCCAAATGATTTAAATAGATTATCGCATCTACCACCTTCAATTACAGCACATGAAATACCATCAACATATATAGAAAATTCTATTCCAGTATAATATTCAGCATAAGAATATATAGAAAAATCAAATAAAATATTAAAAACTCCTAAATTATTAAGTAACAAATATGTTTCCTTTAACGAACATAAAACAGAATATGATTTTGTATTTTTAAGCTTTTCCATCAAAGCTTCTAAATAATGTAATCTTCCACCCTTTAACATTAAATCTATAATAAAATCAGCATTTTCCTTTGATATATTATTATACAAATTTTGTTTTAAGGTAACATAATCTTTGTTTTCTATGCATAAATGAATTGCATCAATTGCGATACTAGGAACATTAAAATCAACAAGTAATGCTTCAATAAATTCATTAGACCCAATATGGATTGTAAAATCAGATACATTACATTTTTTTAATACAGCACTTGCTAAATATATCACCTCTGCATCAATTTTAGGCCCCTTAGCACCAATAAGCTCAACACCAGCCTGCAAAAATTGATGATTTTTTCCTTGATACAATCTAGGATATCTAAATGTGTCAGCAGAATAACAAAATTTCAATTCATTTTTTGTATTAAAATTATTTGAACAAACAAAACGAGCAATAGATGCTGTCATATCATTACATAATGCTAAAACCTCACCCTGGCGATTAATCAAGCTATATAGATCAGGCTTTTGCATACCATGATTAGAATATACATCAATATATTCTACTGTTGGTGTTTTTATAAGATCAAATCCAAAAGATTGAAAGGAATGCAAAGCTCTTTTTTCAATCTCTTTTTTTATCAATAATTCTTTACCATAAATGTCTTTAAAACCCTCTGAGGTATGAAGTCTATAATTTTTCATAAAAGCCTCCCTATTACTAAAAATAATTTTAAATATTATATCATAAAATAGACAATAAATCTATAAAAATAACGATTTTTATAGAAATATATAATTAAAATTTCATAAAATGAAAAATTTATAGAAGATTTTATATATTTTCAATTAATTATAAAAATATGATATAATCATAAATGGTGATTAGTTATGAAAAAGAAATTATTTGCGCTTTTATTACTACCATGCTTATTCTTAACATCATGTGATATACCATTTGTTGATAAAATATTCAACAATAGTGAAGTATCAAATGATAATGTTAAAATAACATTTGTACTTAATAATGGTACTGATAATCAAATGATAGAAATTCCTAAAGGAACTGATTCATTTGATAAGCCATTAGCTTTAAAGGAAGGATATATTTTTTCTTGCTGGTGCATTGATGAAAAATTAACAACTGAATATGATTTTTCTACTGATGTTAACAAAGATATTACCTTATATGCTAAATACATTGTCGATTATAAATACTTAACAAATATAATTACTACTGATACTATTAAAGCTAATGTAAAAATTGTATCAACAACAAAAACATTAACCACTACCTCATCTTCTTCAGGAAGTGGAGTTATATTTTGTGAAGATAATGATTATTATTATGCATTAACAAATAACCATGTAATTAACTACAATATAATCCGACCAGTATATACAGTTTTTGATTATTTAGGCAATGAATATGATGCTGAGGTATTATTTTCAAAGGCTGAATATGATTTAGCAATTGTTAAATTCAAAAAGAAAAATTCTACTACACTTAAGGTTATAACATGTAGTAGTAATAATATATCAGTAGATGATGAAATTGTATGCTTAACTGATCCGTTAGGACAATTTAACGCAATTACATACGGCACTATAAAATCATTAAATGCCAAGGTTGAAATTACCGATTCAGCAAGCTCTAATATTAATTTTGAGGTAATCGCTCATTCAGCATATTTAAACAATGGCTCTAGTGGTGGTGCATTGCTTGATACAAATTTAAAGCTAATAGGTATTAATTTTGCTGGAGGAATAAATAAAGATACAAATGAATTTAAATCTGGATATGCTATCCCAATAAATAAAGTATCTGAATTTATTAGTTTATATAACGCAAAAAATTTAAAATTAAATTATTAAAGAAAAAAGTATTAGAAATCATTTAGTAAAAAATTTCTAATACTTTTTATTTTTAATATTTCATACAAGAAAGTAATTTTTCTTTAAATTCACTATCGACAATACTTACTTTTTTAGTATTACTTAAAGCATTTGTATGGAAATGAATTATATAAGTATAAATTCTTTTTTTTGCTCTATAGGAAGTTGTATAATCTTCTATTGCGATAATATTACTCTTTTTTATGATAGTTGAGGATTTAATAAATCCTCCATTATATATTGTGATATTTTCATCATCAAAGGTAATATCCTGATTATAAAACTTAAATATTGAATTTAATAATAATATTAATTCATATATAACAAATATTCCAACAATAATTGATGTAGAGATAATTAATGCTAAATATGAATTATATGCTATGCTTATAAAAATTGAAGGAATTAAGCATAATACTAAAGCGATAAGCGCAATTAATGAATTCCAAGAAATAAATGGGAAAAATGCTTTAGATTTGCTATTTTGCTTTACAGGAATATGAGATGGTATTATTTTTTCTAAATACATAGAAGCATCCTTTAGTCTACATAAAGGGATTAAAACACCAATTGAATAATTATTATTGTTATTTGTATTATCAACATATCCTATTACCTCTACCTTTATAGTAGCAAGCTTAAATAATCTTTGAAATATACCTTGGCTAATAATTACTCCTCTTACCTTAGATAAATCAAATGAATTTTGATTATTAACAAAAAGACCATATTCAACATTTATCATATTATTAATTTTTGTAATTTTAAAATTATAATAGCCAATGAATGCTTTAAATAAATTTACTAAAATTCCACCTAATAAGATTAATCCATAAACAGATATGGATATTGCGATTACCATTGTCAAAGTAATAGGCTCTTCATTTTCTTCTGGAAATAAATATAATAAATATAATATAGTAAACATTATTAAAAATACAAAAATAGATAAAAATAAATTTATTATACTATTAACAAATGTATATATTATTTTCGATTTAGAATTAAATTCATAAAGATTTTCCTTTGCTTGCGATAAATCATCAGCATAAGATTTATCTTTATCATCTAAAGCAAGATAAGGATTAGCTTTATCTATAGATTTTAATTTTGAATATAATTCTTCTACTACCCTTGTATTTTCAATAATCATAATTTCTGCCTGATGTGATCTTGTTGTAGAGCCACTATCAACCAAAAGAGTACTAATACCAAATAGCTTTTGAATTATTCCTTGACGTTTATTAATAGAATTAATTTTTGAATAATCTAATATCGATTTTCTCTTGAATAATACTCCTCTTTTACAAATGATTTGAGTTTCATTAAGCTCATATCCAGATAATTTATAAAATAAAATTAAATAGATCATGATTACTACAAAAACTATAATCGCAATAAAAGAACATAGTAAAATAATCTTTAAATCAATGATAGAATTCTCATCTTCTAGAAATTCTAATAAAATAAACCCAAAAACAAATAGTGATGCGAAAAAAGCACAAAATGCACCATAAGAAATTAGTTTTTTACTGAATTTCTTCATGTTCATCACCATCTAATCTTTTATTTAATAATTCTTCAAGATTATTAACCATAGAAATGGCATCATCATTTTGTAATCCTGCAATTGAAAAATTAGATCCGGCAGTAGATATAATCACACCAGATAAGCCTAATAAGCTCATTATTGGTCCATTATATGTATGTAAATCTTGAATTTGACGAATAGGAATTATTACTCTATGTCTAAAAATTACACCATAATTAATTGCAATTCTTTTCTCATCATAGCCAAAGCTATAAAAATTATACTTCAAAAAAGGCCATATCAATAATAAGACAATACAAATTACAACTGGTATTGCTACACCTACAACAACTAATACCTCACCACTAAAAAAAGTTGGAATTAATACTAAAAATACTAGGATAGAAAATAAAATATTTCTTATAATCCATATAGTTCTAACTTTTTTATTTAATTTTTCTAATACCATAACTCTTCCTCCATATGATATATTTGTATTAATTATATTATAATTCATTTTATTTAGCAAATAAAAAGCTCCTAAAAATAGGAGCGATTATTCTAATGTATTCATAAAATCAGTAAAATATTCTGGTAATTCGCTATCAAATTCCATCCACTCATTAGTATGTGGATGAACAAAGCCAATAGTTTTCGCATGCAGAAATTGACCTAAATCACCAATTATTTTTCTTCTACCGTAAGTTTTATCACCTACAAGTGGATGTCCTATATATTCGAAATGGACTCTAATTTGATGAGTTCTACCTGTTTCAAGTCGACATTCAACATAAGTATAATTTTTAAATCTTTTTAAAACAGTAAAATTTGTAATGGCTTCCTTACCATCCTTTACTACTGCCATTTTCTTTCTATCTTCCTTGCTTCTACCTATAGGTGCATTGATTTTACCTTTATTTTCATTAATAACACCATATACTAATGCATGGTAGGTTCTTTTACAGGAATGATTTTTTAATTGTTCAGTCAATGATTTACTTGCCTCATCATTTTTAGCAATCATTAATAATCCAGTTGTATCCTTATCAATTCTATGAACAATTCCAGGTCTTATTACACCATTAATTTCTGATAAATCATCAAGCTCGTACAATAATCCATTAACAAGTGTTGATTCATAATTACCACAGCCTGGATGAACAACCATATTTTTAGGCTTATTTACTACCGCAACATAATCATCCTCATAAATTATGTTTAAATTTAAATCTTCCTTTTCTAATTTTAATTCCTTTGGAGTAATATCTAAAACCTCGATTACATCACCTATTTTAGTTATATATGAGGATTTAAAGGATGGATTACCATTTAACAATATTTTTCCTTCATCGATACATTTTGATATATATGCACGCGATTTGTCTTCTAATAAATTCTTTAAGGCCTTATCGATTCTTATATCTGCATTATTATTATCAATTATTAGCTTTTTCATTTTTATCCTTTCTATCTTGGAAAAAAATATAATTAATTGCAAAAATAATTAATCCAACAACCAAGAATAAATCAGCTAAATTAAATGTAGGAAAACTATTACCTGTAACTAATCTTGAAATCCAATTAAGTGGCTCAAAGGATATCATATCTACTACTCCTTGACGTCCTGAGCTTAAGCTAGGAATGACAGATACTAATCTATCAAATAAATTACCAACACAGCCAGCTAAAGTCATTGTTAATGAAAAAGAATAAATTTTTTTCTTTTTCCAATCATTTTTTATGCAAAAATATCCTAAAACAATTGAAGCAATAATACTAATTATCACTAAAACTATCGTGTTATTTTCAAGCATTCCCCATGCTGCCCCAGTATTATAAACCTGATCAACTGTTAAAAAATGAGGAATAACAACCAAATTATGAGGCTGATAAACCTGTGTTGCATATTTTGATATTTGATCTAGCATATATAAAACAAATAATAATAAACATGTAATACCCATTAAATCACCCCTATCATATATATTAAAACTAAAATAATATAAATAACTATCGCAAAGATAAATGTGTCAGTAAATAAAATAATTTTCATTCCTGCCACTTTATCTTTTGTTATTATTTTATAATAAAAATATTCAAAAAGAAAGAAAAATATGACGCCTGTAGTTGCAAGAAAAAAACAGATAATTTTTTGTGCATCTTCAAAAATTATTAATAAATTTATTAGTATACAAATTGGTCCAGATACAATCAATAGGCTTAATAAAAATGAAAAAATAAAAGAAATAGCTATATCTTTTTTATGTGTTTTTAAAGAATCAATTCTTTTACTTACCTTGTTATAGCTTTCAAACATTTTCCAAATATGAAACTGCATCAGCTAAAGTTTTTACTGATACAAGCTTCATTCTCTCCTTCTTTTTTAAATTATTGTAAGCAATTAATGCTTCCTCATAATTTTTCTCTGGACAGAAAAATATATCAACATTATCATCATATGCTGTATAAATTTTTTGCTTAATACCACCTATTGCCCCAACATTAAAAGAAACAGACATTGTTCCAGTACCTGAAATTTTCAAGCCCTTTGAATAATCCATTTCAGTTAATCTATTTAGAATAGATAATGTTTGAAGTAGGCCTCCTGAAGGTCCACCTGATGATGATTTATTTACTGTGATTTTTGGAAAAATGGTATCATAATTGATATCATAATATTCATAAAATCTCATTAATTGATAAGCATTTTTTGATAATTTTATGTTTATTTCTTGCTCATCTCTTAAAACAGTTACTAAATCATTTTCCTTAGATGATAAAATTTGTTTAACAAATTCATCCCTACCAGCAGTAACATCAATGTCATTAATTTTTATTATTTCATCTTTTATCTTAAAAGGAGAGCCTTCAAAATAGAAGCTTACACATAAGGATTTAAACTTATAATCAATATATACTTTTTCGTTTAAGCTTTTTGCATAATTAAACGCAGTTATTATTGATGTTTGAATTGATGAATTTTTTTGCACCTGACCCATTTGATAGGTTTCAGAATCTGTAAAATGAAGATAGTAATCACTTAAATCATCTACATCTGTTGTATTAGATAAATCACATATCATGTTTTGTAAAATTGTGGAATGATCCATACTTATTACATAAATTGAAGAAAATGAGCCTTCCTCAGTATATTCATTATCCACCTCAACAAGTGATTTAATATTTGTAGTATCACCCTTTAATGTAATTGTTTTATCTGTTCTATAGGTACCAATAACTAAAATAGGTACATTTATGATTACAGCAAGTAAAATTACAATCCAAAACCTTTTTATTATAGTCTTAAAAAAATTCACTAATTATCACCCTTATTTTATAGTAACATCCATTTCCTTCATTTTCTCATATTTAATTCCAACCGCATCAAACATTCTTCTAGATGCAACATATGATTCTTCGTTTCTATACTTATCACACATATAGATTATCTTTTTAATTCCAGATTGAATGATTAATTTTGCACATTCATTACATGGAAAAAGCGTTACATATAGTGTTGCACCCTTAAGACTAGATGTACAATTTAAAATCGCATTAGGCTCAGCATGTACAACATATGGATATTTTGTATTTAAACGATTAGTATCAGTTTTACCCCAAGGAAATAATTCATCCTTACAGCCTGTAGGAAATCCATTATAGCCAATACCTATTATTCTTTTATCCTCATTTACTACACAAGCACCAACCTGAGTTGATGGGTCCTTACTTCTTTTAGCAGAAAGTAAGGCTACACCCATAAAATATTCATCCCAAGAAATATTCATAATTGCCTCCTATTATGGATTTAATCTATCAGGTCCACGGAAGATAAACATTGCATCTTTTATACCTTGATTAAATAATAGCATAGTTATACGGTCAACACCAATACCAAATCCACCATGTGGAGGACAGCCATATTTAAAGAAATCAAGATAGAATTTTACATCCTCATCTAAACCCTTTTCTTGGGCTTGAGCCTTTAATATCTCATATCTATGCTCTCTTTGAGCACCAGTAGTGATTTCACAGCCCTTCCAAATTAAATCATAGCCACATGGAACACCATCCTCATCACGCATATGATAGAATGCTCTACATTCCTTACTATAGCCTGTAATAAACATAAATTCATGTCCAAACATATCCATTGAAAGCTTTTGAACTAATCTTTCACCCTCAGTTGTTAAATCGCCCTTTTCACTATCTAAAGCCTTATAACCATAACGAGCTTCTAATTCTTTATAAACATCAGAAAGCTTCATTCTAGGGAATGGTAAGGTAGGTACTATAACATCAATGTCATATACCTTCTTTATTTCATCACCATATTTTTCCTTAACACCCTCTAATGCATAAGTAAGCATTTCCTCTTCAAGCTTCATAACATCCTCATATGATTCAATATATGAAAACTCAAGGTCAAAGCCTGTAAATTCTGTTG
>JALEQD010000069.1 GCA_022768655.1 Anaeroplasma sp. | reverse complement strand
TTAAATGATGTTCAATCAAGCGTTTTTCTAGAAAACTTGAAAACAATTAATGTTTTAAATTGGAATGATACATACAAAGCTAATAAAACAATGTATGGTGAAGATGTGTTATGGGAGATTAACATTTATTTTTCTGATGGTAATTCTAAAAAAATTAAAGGATATAATGCACAACCGACAAATCTTAATTATTTTATGAATATGATAAGATATAGATAATTATTGTTAATGGTGTGGTTTTATGCTATAATAAGTAAAAATTATCTTAAATTAAGAGGGGAAATATGTCAAAAGAAATCGTTGAACAAAAAAAGATGACATTAGAGGAATATGAACAAAAATATTCACATCCAGAAAATGTTAAAGCAGCTAAGTCATTTTTATTTATTTTTACTACAGCTATAGGTTTAATAATCTTTTCTTGTTTATTTTTTATTGTGTTAAAATTATTTGATATTCATCAAATTGCTGGTTATGTTGGTGCGGTAATTGCGCTTTTAATATTTATTTTTTCATTTATTGTTCCAGTATATAAATTAAAAAACACAAAAGCGTTTATAACAAATGTTAATGCAATGAATGCTCGTCAGGCTAAAAAATATAATAAGGAATTAAGAGAAGAAATAGCTGACAAGATGATTGATTTTACTTCTAAGACAGAAGGAATAGGATGGTATAATTCAACACTTGTTGGTAAGCTAGCCATCGCTCGTCAAACAAAAAATGATGAGGATTTAAAAGCAACTCTAACTGAAATATATAAAACTGATGTCAAAAAGGTAGCTAATAAAATGATAAGAGATCATGCGTTTAAGGTGGGCTTTACTACTGCACTTTCTCAATCTGAAAAGTTAGATACATTATTCATCACTGTTTATGAATTAAAGCTAATAAAGGATATTGTATTCCTTTATGGATATAGACCATCTGATGCAAAGCTTGCGAAAATATATAGAACTGTCATTGTAAATTCAATAACAGCATATGGCTTAAATAGCGCATCAACTGGAATAAGCGGTGTTATTAAAAAAGCAAGTGATGCTGCAACAGGTATACCGTTGTTAGGTCAAATAATTGGTACTGTTGTTGAATCATCATTACAGGGTGTTATAAATTCATCATTAACAGTTGTTATAGGATTCCAAACAAAGAAATATCTAAAAGATGAATATAAGCTTCAGGATATATTAGATAATGTTGAGCTTCCTGAATTAGATGATGATGAAGAAGAAGCCAAAATGATGGCAGAGGTTAAAGAAGAATTTTCAAAAACAAAAAAAGAAAAGAAGCCTGTTTGCCAAACTGCATAACATAATATTTATAAGGCTTGTGAAAACTAACATGAAGTTGGTAATCACAGCCTTTTTATTATTTTTTGGCTAAAATTCGAATATAAAATGTCGAAAAATATTTTTTTATGGTATAATGAAATTGCATATATTCGATAAAATTTTATATTGTTTGGGGGTTATATATATGAAACAATATAGTTTCATTTACTCGACTGAATTTGAGATGATGGATTTTTTTTATCAAAATAGTATTAATTCATCAGGTAAATACTTAGTCATTATAAATTCATCAAATCTTTTAAAGGAAGAAATTGAACCAATAATTTCTTCTATTTCAAAAACATTGCTTAATGCTAAAATTATTGGTTCATCTTGTGCTGGAGTAATTCATTCTGGGAAGCAATATGATGAAGCAACATTAATAACAATAATAGAAAGCACTAAGCTTGATTTTGAAGTCTAT
The DNA here is from genome assembly GCA_022768655.1 of Anaeroplasma sp. Taxonomy (GTDB): domain Bacteria; phylum Bacillota_I; class Bacilli_A; order Acholeplasmatales; family Anaeroplasmataceae; genus Anaeroplasma. The sequence goes on along the minus strand of JALEQD010000069.1, from coordinate 3,968 downwards.
TCATTTAAAATTAAAGATGAAAAAGGTAATATTAAAAAATCTAGGAAATTAGCAATGGAAACACATGAAGTATTTAAAACCTTCCAGGACAGCTTCATGATTTGTTTTTATCCTCCAAAATTTTCTTATCCATCTAGTTTCATTAATGAATTAAACAAATTTGAACCATATACCATAATAGGTGGTGGAGGATATTCAGTAAAAAATGATGAAGAAAAATATCCGGCATATGTAATTTGTGGTACGGACATACTTGAAAATTCAATTGTTATTTCAAGTATTAGAGGCGAGACACTATTCAAATTTGAAGGTTCTGTTGCTGGAGTTGATTCTATTGGTGTTAAATATACTGTCACATCTGTTGAAAATCAGCATATTTTAGAAATTGATAATAAGCCAGCTAGGCAGTGGTATCAAAATTTAATCGGTAAGGATTTTTTAGACAATGATCCATGTATTTGCTTCCAATTTCCAATTGTAAGAGCGCATAGTGATAGATCAGTATTAAATGTAATTTATGAAGGTTTTCCATTTATGAATGAAAAATATAAAGATTGTATATATGCATTTGATACGATTGCTGAAAACGAGACTATTACTGCAGGTTATATTAATCCTAAAAAATCAACTGATGATATTATGGCACTTTATAAAAAAATAAGTGATTCACCTTGCGAGGTTTTGCTTGGCTTTAGCTGTATGACAAGACGTAATATTTTACAAAATTGTTCAAAATGGGAATTACAGCCATTTGAATCAACACAAATGACTGGTGCCTTTTTGGCAGGAGAAATCATTTCAAATGATGGAGTAAATGAATATGCCAACTCTACAGTTTGCATCGCTACACTTTCAGAAAAAATGAGCTTTAGATGTCATTTAAATGAACAAGCTCTGAATGATATGTCTAATATTCAATACGATAACATTCAATTGGTAAATTATTTTTTATCAAATGCACAATCTGAATTAAAAAAAGAAATTATTAATGAAAAAAATAAATTTATTAATAATTTGACAGAGGATAAAAAAACTGGAATTCCTAATTTAACTAAATATGCATATGATTTAAAAATAAAGAAATATAATAAGGCGGCTTTAATTAAATTAAATAATGAAAATATTATTAGAGTATTTGTCAACAAGAGTAATTTTTATTTATATTTGCAAAACATGTATAATACAGCAAATGAATTATTAGATGATAATTTATATTCATTTTACGTATTTAATGAATTATCTCTTCTAATTACCGCAAATGATGATGTATCAATTTCTGATTTTATTGAAAAAATGGAAAAACTAGTAACTCTATTAGATGAAAAAGAATATACTGGATATATTCCTATTCATAAAATATCTATTGTTTCATCTAAAAGGAACTTAATTAACAATTTCAATCTTTCTAATATGCGTCAAATCAGAAATAATTTAGAAATTTATTTAGAAGATGAAGAAAAGAAGAGGGTTAATAATGAGCTTCGTATGCTTGACATTATTAATAATGCTATAACTCATAAAATGGTTATTCCATATTATCAAGGAATTCATAATAATGAAACTAATAAAATTGATATTTATGAAGCATTGATGAGAATAACAGATGAAAATGGCAAGGTATATATGCCAAATGAATTCTTGGAATTATCTAAAGAATATAAGCTATATGAACGTTTGTCAAAGCTAATGATTTCAAAAGTATTTGATGAATTTGAAAATATTGATGCATCTGTTACTATTAATCTAAATGTGCAGGATTTATATAATTATGAAATAATTAAGCTTATATCCTCAAACTTAAAAAATAGCTTACATCCTGAAAAATATATTTTTGAAATTGTTGAAAGTGAGGAGATAAAGGATTATGAATACTTAAAGCAATTTGTTGATAATATTCATTCTGCTGGTGGAAAAATTGCCATTGATGATTTTGGTACTGGATATAGTAATTTCTTTAATCTTTTAAAAATAGATACTGATTTTATTAAGCTATCTGGTGAAATTGTAAAAGAAATGCCAAATGATAAGTCATGTCAAGACTTTACAAATATGATAACTAATTATGCTCATGATAAAAATATATCTGTTATTGCAGAGCATGTTAAGGATGAAGAAATACAAAATATTATTAAAAATTTTAATGTCCCATATTCTCAAGGCTTTTATTTTTCAAAGCCTACACCACTTGTTAAGCTTCAAGAGGAAAAGAAATTAGCAGTTATTGAAAAAAATTTAATGACAAACCCATTTTTTAGAAAATATGCTCAAAATGAAGGGGTTTTATATGATTCATTAACTCATGTTATATCAAGGGAAATAATTCTAAATTATGCAGATTGGCTATGTCAGAATGATAAAAAATTTACTTTTTGCTTGATTGATATTGATAATTTCAAAAATGTTAATGATTCTTATGGACATTTGATTGGTGATAGGGTTTTAGTTCGTGTTGCTAATGAGCTATCATTGATGTTGTTAGGAAAAGGAATAGTTGGAAGATACGGTGGAGATGAATTTATCGTTATTTTAGAGGATATAATCGAATATAAAGAGATATGGGAGACATTTAGTAATTTAAGAAGTAATGTAAGTCATATTATATTTGATGAAATGCCTGAATTATGTATTTCTATTACAGCAGGTATGTCTCGTATGCCAATAGATTCATTAAGCTTAACTGATCTTTTCGAAAAGGCTGATAAGGCATTATATCGTGGTAAAACAAAGGGTAGATCTTGCTTTATTATTTATTTGCATGAAAAACATGCGAATATTGAGCTTAAAACAAAGAATGATAAAAATGAAAATCCAATTGATAATATAATAACTGCATTTGATATTTTCAAAAATAATGATGATATTTCATTTGGAATAAATAGATTGTTCCAATTCTTTATAGCAAAATTTATGTTTGATCAGGTTGCGATAGAAACAAAGAATGATACAATATTTAAGGTTTGTCATTCTCTTTCTAAAAGTAAAAATATCAATCATATAGGCTATGATATATTAGCTAATTCTTTAAATGAAAAGGGCTATTTTGCAATTAATAATTTTGAAGTTAATGCGAAAAATATGAGTAAAGAGCTAGTAGATGCTATTTCTAAGGAAGGATATAAATCAATGCTTTGCTGTAAGATAGCAGCCTTTGGTGTTGAGTATGGAATTTTAAGAATTCAAATGTCAAACGCAATAAGGTTATGGCAAACATCAGAAATAGCTTTAATTATTACTCTTTGTGATTTGATTGCAATTTTATTACATGATAAAAAGATAAAATTTGAGGATTTATAATTAATATTTTTGGTAGGTTTTTTAAATTTTAAATAACCTACCAATTTTCTAAATATGTTTTTTTCCTTGAAAAATATATCATGTTGTCGTATTATATTTAAGGATTGAATTCTTAATTAAGGGAGTGAAATAAATGCCATTTTTACCAATAACTTTAGAAGAAATGAAGGAGTATGGATGGGAACAACCTGATTTTGTATATATTATAGGTGATGCATACATAGATCATCCTTCCTTTGGACCTGCAATAATTTCAAGAACCTTAGAGAATTTTGGCTATAAGGTTGCGATTGTTTCTCAGCCTGATATTAATGATCCTAAGCCATTTAAGCTATTTGGAAGGCCAAGGCTTGCCTTTTTAGTTAGCTCTGGTAATATTGATTCTTTGGTTAATCATTATACTGTATCAAAAAAAAGAAGAAAAAAGGATTATTACACTCCTAATGGTGAAATGGGTAAAAGACCAGATAGAGCGTTGATTAGATATTCTGCAAAGATTAAAGAGCTTTATCCTGATGTCCCAGTAGTTATTGGTGGAATAGAAGCTTCATTAAGAAGATTAAATCATTATGATTATTGGGATAATTCTGTTAGAAGAAGTATTCTTTTAGATTCACATGCAGATTTATTGTTATATGGCATGGGTGAAAAAACAATTGTACAGGTAGCGGATG
>JALEQD010000028.1 GCA_022768655.1 Anaeroplasma sp. | reverse complement strand
TAATGATGTTCTTGAAAAGCTAGTTTCTACTGATGAGGGAGCAGCAATGCTTGGAGAGGTTGCATTAGTTCCATATGATTCACCAATAAATCAGACAGGATTATTATTCTATAATACATTATATGATGAAAATGCATGCTGCCATTTAGCTATCGGTAGAGCATTTAATGAATGTATTCGTGATTATGAAAAATTAACAGAAGAGGAAATAGAAGCAGTTGATTTAAATAAATCAATGATTCATGTTGATTTTATGATTGGTTCAGCAGATTTATCAATTGTTGCTGAAACATATGACGGAAAAACAGTGCAAATCTTTAAGGATGGTACTTGGTCAATTTAATAGCTATATTTGAGGCGGATAAAACCGTCTCTTTTTTCTATATTGTACATTTCCTTTCTAATATGTTAAAATAATTATTAATAGTTAGGGAGTTTATTATGAAAAATAAGTTATCTATTATATCTTTTATTTTAACATTCATTGGTGGCAGCATTTTTGGTATATGTATTGTGCTATCCGAAATTCTATATCCAAATATTGATGAGTTTGTAAATACTCCATTTGAGTACCAAATATGCTTTTTTATATCAATATTTATAGCTTTTGTTGGCATTATAATGAGTATATTTTTTAGAAATAAAGCAAATACAAAAATAATTGAAAGAATAATAGAAATACCATTACTATTTATAGGCTCTTTTTTAATGTTTGGTTTTGCATTAGCAAGAACGGAATCATATTTTAAGGATGTATTAATATGCATTGGTGGTTTATTATTCTTTGTTAGCCTGTTTTGCATAATATCTACAGAAATCGGATTACATAAAAATTATAAAATTAAGAATAAAATACAAGCAATAGAAGAAATTTTAAATAAAACAGATGTTAATGATTTTGCAGTATCTATTTTTCTTTATTTGGTTGAAAAGAGTAATAAGTATACATTAACAAAAGAAGAAAAAACAGTTTTAATTGTAAGAACATTTGTAGAAGAAGTTTACAATGGTGGCTTTGAACAATTCATTTTTAATTCTAGTAATTGTTATTTAGATGAGCTATTAGAATCATTTGAACTAATTAAGGCAAATAAATTAATAGAAATATATAAGGATTTAATAGATAAGTTTCTTATATATTCTTCATATTGTGAAAAAGATTATGATAAAATAATCGAAAATAATATTAATGAAATTAGACAATGTGATTTAAAGCTTTATGAAATTGAAGGTAGCTATTTTGATGAAATAATATATGATTATGTGATGAAAAATAAAGATAAATTTAATTAATATTTTTGTTATAACAACAAATATAGGAGGGCTTAACCTATGAATTTTAGTAAATATTTAAAGGAATGTAATCAGGTATATCATACTACATTAGATCCTAAAACACCTGGAGTAGTACGTATTCATTTAGTACCACCTCAAAAACCAAAACCTCATATTCCTTGGGTAGCAATTATAAATGGATATTCTGTTTTACCACTTCAAAGTGCATGGGCTATTTTATTGAAGGAATTTATTGAGGAATTGAATAAGACAGAAGAAAAAACTGCATTATCAGATGAGGATATAAATGAAATTGTTGAAAATACGATAGATAATGTTAAAACTGTGTTTGATAAAACAAGTAGGACAGTTATTAAGGATGATTTAAAGGATTTAGTTACTACATTAAAGGATTTAGCTAGAGGAAAAGAACCAACTAGTGAAATAGGCTATATGACATTAGCAAAGTATTCGAAATATATGCAGGCACCACATAGAATGGATTTAATGGTTTCAGCAATGGAAAAGGATGGTTGCTGGAATTGTAATTGTAAATGTCTACACTGTTACGCAGCAGGAGAAGAAAAATCTAATGTTTCTGAACTTTCAACTGACGAATGGAAAAAAGCGATTGATGCCTTAAGAAAGGCTTGTATTCCTGCGATAACATTCACTGGTGGTGAGGCTACAATTCGTGATGATTTAGTTGAATTAATTGATTATTCAAAGTGGTTTGTAACAAGATTAAATACTAATGGTATTTTATTATCGAAAGAATTGTGTGAAAGATTATATAATGCTAGCCTTGATAGTGTTCAGGTTACACTTTATTCTTCAAATCCAGAAATACATAATACTTTAGTTGGTGGCAATCATTTTGATCAAACTGTTCAAGGTATTAAAAACGCAATTGAAGCAGGATTAGATGTAAGTATAAATACTCCACTTTGTAGTCTTAATTCTGATTATATTGATACAATGAAATTCGCAAGTAAGCTTGGCGTTACATATTTTTCAACATCAGGACTAATTCCTACTGGAAATGCCAATAAATCTGATTCAATTATTACACAATTATCAAAAGAAGAAATAACTAAAATAATTAAAGAAGCTGCTAAATATGCAAAAGAAGAACAGCTTGAAATTTCTTTTACTTCACCAGGTTGGATTTCTGATGATGTATTAAAGAAGCTTAACATTGTTACACCTTCTTGTGGTGCTTGTATGTCTAATATGGCAATAGCACCTAATGGTGATGTTATTCCTTGTCAGTCATGGCTAAATGGAAAAACATTAGGTAATATCTTGCATGATAATTGGAAAATTATTTGGAATTCTAAGGAAACTAAGGCTATTAGGAAATTAGCCTGTGAAAAAACAGAGGTATGCTTACTTAAGGAGGAAAATTAAAATGAAAAAGTTTTTCTTATCTATTTTTACATTTTTATTTTTTCTTTGTATCCTTTCAAGCTTTTCTGTTAATGCTTTTACGCCATTAGACAAGATATTATCATATGAAATAACTATTGATGCTAAGGATGATGCAACATTAGATATGGAATATGATATTAATTGGAAGGTATTAAATGATAATATAGAAGGACCACTTACATGGGTTAAAATCGGTGTCCCAAATAGATTTGTGTATGATATTAAGCCATTATCATCAGCAATTAAGGATATAGAATATTATAATGATGATGGAGCATTTATACGTTGTGATTTAGATAGAGAATATAAGGCAAATGAAATAGTAAATATTCATTTTAAATTTAATCAAAAAAGAATATTTACTAAAACAAATAATGAAGATACTATTGAATATGCATTTAAACCTGGTTGGTTTTCAGAAATTCAGGTTGAAAAATTAATTGTTAAATGGTCAAAAGGTATTGAACCAATATTTACAAATTGCGATAGAACTACTGATTCATATTATATATGGGAAAAATCACTTGATTATAATGAAACAATTGAATGTCAAATGAAGTATTCAATGAATTTGTTTCCAAATATCAATTTAAAAATGGATTATTCAGATCAAACCTTTAATCCAATAACAGTATTAGTTATCATTTTGGTATGCCTTGTTGTTTTTGCGATAATAGTTATTGCTTGTGTAGCATCTTATAGGGCAACAAATGATGGATATTATAGCTATAGAGGCTTCACAGGTGAATCTTATTTCCACCATTTTTGGTTTCATAGTATTTATTATCATTCCCCTGGATATTCTAGAAAAGGCAAGCCATTAGTTAATCCAACTGTTGTTAATTCTTCTAAAGGTGGACATTCTTCATCTGGCTCTCATTGTGCTTGTGCTTGTGCCTGTGCTTGTGCAGGTGGTGGAAGAGCAGGCTGCTCAAGAAAAGATTTTTATAATCCAAATGGAAATCTTGAAAAGCTAGAAAAGTCTTTGAATAATAATTAATTTTGAGAGATTTTGTATGAAAAAACTATGGAAATATCTAAAAATGTTACCTGTAATTGTTTATCCATATTTATATATGGTGGCAATATTAGTTGTTTTTATTGTAGGTGTTATTGAAGATAATAGCACTCAAAGCTATGATTATACAATGCTAGCTATTGTTATTTCAATAATTATGTCTTTTGTAATAACAGGCTTGTGTTTTATTATCTCAACATTTAATTCAATTAGATCAGGTAATAATGCATATGGATTATTATTTCCTGTGAAAATTAATTTTTTAATTAAACTTATTCAAATTCCTGCATATATTATAAATTTTATATTCGGAATAATTGGAATTTTAATGAGTATATGGGGAATTGGAATAGTAGCACTTATGCTTGTTGTCGATTTATTAACAATATTAATATCTGGTATAAATAATATTGGAGCTTGTATTAATCTATATAAAAATAAAGTATTATCTAAAGAAGAATGTATTATTTTTGCTTTATTAAGCTTTATTTATATTGTAGATGTTGGAGTAGCTATATATTTATTTATTTTACTTAAAAGAAAAAGAAAAAATATATTAACTTAAGTAAAAAAATATTAAAAAACAATTCAATATAAAAAATGGGAAATAAGCCTTAATTGAGGTTTCTATTTCCCATTTTTTATATGTCTTTAGTTTTATTTTGAATATTCTTTATATCCAACAGCTTCAAGCTTTTCTTTTTTTGCCATTACCTGGTCTTTTAGCTCATCCTTATAATCCTTAAGCTTTTGTAATAATTGAGGATCAGATGTAGCTAGAATTTTAGCTGCTAGGATACCAGCATTTTGTGCACCATTGATTGCTACTGTCGCAACTGGAATACCACTAGGCATTTGTACTATTGAGTAAAGTGAATCTACACCACCAAGTGATTTTGTGTGGATTGGAACACCAATAACTGGAAGTGGAAATATTGCTGCACACATTCCTGGTAAATGTGCTGCTCCTCCAGCACCGGCAATAATTACCTTATATCCTTTTGCTTCGGCTTCCTTTGCATAATCAAAAAATACATCTGGCATTCTATGTGCAGAAATAATAGTCATTTCATAATCAATACCAAATTTTTCAAGCATAGCTGCAGCCTTGCTCATTATTTCAAGGTCTGAATCGCTACCCATTACTATACCAACTTTTGCCATAATAATTTCTCCTTTTTTCATCTATTTTCACATTTAATTTTAGCAATTATCATTGTTGTTGTCAAATCATAAATAATGTGCTAATCATTTTCGATTTTTATTTACGTTTTTCGTATTATGTGATAAAATAAAAAGGTATTGGTATAATAGCTTTAATATGGTAAGCAAGTCTCTACCCTGAACCTTAAATTACAGGACTACCAATATTTTATATGCATTTGAGACTTTCTTGGATCGGAGTTTTATATGAGTAATTCAATGATGCAAGTTAATAAGTTATGCTTGTCATTTTTTTATGACGGCTTTTTTAGATGCAATTAAATCCAGCACTATCATTTTTGAAGGGTGCTGTTTTTTGTTTTTTATATTTTTTAAATATAATTTAAAAAGATTAAAAAAATAAATGGAAGAGGTAAAAAAATGAGCAACTATCGAATTTATGTTGAAAAAAAGGAAGCATTTAGAGTTGAAGCTAAATCACTTCAATCAGAGTTGAATTTAAACTTGGGCTTAAATTTAAAGAATTTAAGATATATCAATGTTTATGATTTATTTGGCTTTGATAAAGATTTATTAGAAAAAAGTAGATACCAGGTATTTGGAGAAATTGTAACTGATACTGTTAGTGATACTTTAAATCTTGAGGGTAAAAAATATATTGCGATAGAATATTTGCCAGGACAATTTGATCAAAGAGCTTCATCTGCGATTGATTGTGTTAAGCTAATTGAACCAAAGGCTTCAATTAATATTAGAAGTGGTAAGATTGTTATTTTAGATGATAATCTAGATGATAATTCAATTCAAAGAGTTAAAAAGTATTTGATTAATGCGGTTGAAGCTAGAGAGAAAAATTTAGATGAGCTTACTGATTTAGAAACTGCTGAAATTAAGCCTGTAAATGTTTTAGTGGGCTTTACAAAAATGGATGATTCTATGCTTAATGATTATTGTAAGACTTTTGGTCTTGCAATGAATGCAGATGATTTAAAATGTGTTGTTGAATATTTTAAGCAAGAAGGAAGAGATCCTTGGGAAACAGAATTAAGAATTCTTGATACATATTGGTCAGATCATTGCCGTCATACAACATTTAATACAATTTTAACTGATATTAAAATTGATGAATCATTTATTAAAAATGAGCTTGCGGACTCATTAGATTTATATTATAAAATTCGTAAGGATTTAAATAGAGAAAATAAAAAGCTATGCTTAATGGATATGGCATGTATTGGTGCTAGATATTTGAAAAAAATTGGCAAATTAGATGATTTAGAAGAATCTGAAGAAAATAATGCATGTTCTATCTTTGTTACAGTTGATGTAGATGGAAAGGATGAAAAGTGGTTATTACAATTCAAAAATGAAACACATAATCATCCAACTGAAATTGAACCATTTGGTGGTGCATCAACTTGCTTAGGTGGTGCGATTCGTGATCCACTTTCTGGTAGAGCATATGTTTATCAGGCTATGCGTGTAACAGGTGCTGGAAATATTTATTTAGATGTTAAGGATACATTAGAAGGAAAGCTTCCTCAAAAGATAATTTCAACAAAGGCTGCACATGGTTATTCATCATATGGTAATCAAATTGGTTTAGCAACTACTCATGTTAGAGAGGTTTATCATGATGATTATGTAGCTAAGAGATTAGAGGTTGGTGCCGTTGTTGGTGCAGTTAAAGCAGATGTGATTCGTAGAGAATCTCCTGCTCCTGGAGATATTATACTTTTATTAGGTGGTAGAACTGGTAGAGATGGAATCGGTGGAGCAACTGGTTCTTCTAAGGAGCATACAACAAAGTCAATTGAGGTTTGTTCAAGCGAGGTTCAAAAGGGTAATGCTCCAGAGGAAAGAAAGATTTCTCATTTATTTAGAAGACCAGAGGTTACTAAATTAATAAAGAAGTCTAATGATTTTGGTGCTGGTGGTGTTTCTGTTGCGATTGGTGAATTAGCTGATGGACTTGAAATATCATTAGATGCTGTTCCTACAAAATATAGTGGCTTAAATGCAACAGAGCTTGCAATTTCTGAATCACAAGAAAGAATGGCTGTTGTTGTTGAGCCAAAGGATGTAGAAGAATTTATAAAATATGCTCATGAAGAAAATATTGAAGTTACTAAGGTTGCAAAGGTTACAGAAGAAAAACGCTTAGTAATGCATTATAAGGGCAGAAAAATTGTTGATATTAAGCGTGAATTTATTGATTCAGCAGGAGCAGATCATTATGCTAAGGCTGTAATTAATAGTGTTTGTGATGAAAATCCATTTATTAAAAATAATAATTCTGTTAAGGAAAAGGTTGAGGCAATCTTAACTGATAATAATGTTGTTAGTCAAAAAGGATTAATTGAAATGTTTGATTCAACTATTGGTGCATCAACTGTATTAATGCCTTTTGGTGGAAAACATCAAAAGAGTGAAACACAAGTTTCAGTTCAAAAGCTTCCAGTAAAGGGTGGATTTACTAATACTTGTTCAATTATGGCATATGGATATAATCCATTTATTGCTAAGTGGAGTCCATATCATGGTGCAGAATATGCAATAATAGAGGCTTGTAGTAAGGTTGTTGCTGCAGGTGCAAGATATGATAAGATGAGATTTTCTTACCAAGAATATTTTGAAAGAATGCATAATGAAAATTCTTGGGGTAAGCCTCTTGCAGCATTACTTGGTGCATTAAAAATGCAGGTTGAGTTAGGTTTACCATCAATTGGTGGAAAGGATTCAATGAGTGGAACATTCCAGGATATTTCAGTTCCACCTATGCTTATGGCATTTGGTATAACAACAGTTGATGCAAATAATGTTATTTCAACAGATTTTAAGGCTTGTGGACATAAGCTTTATTTAATAAAGCATAATGAAAATAAAAATTATACACCAAATGTTGATGAGCTAAAGAAGAATTTCGATTTTGTATCAACAAATATTGAAAATAAAAATATTGTTGCTGCCTATGCATTAAGCTTTGGTGGTTTAATTGAGGCGGCATCAAAGATGAGCTTTGGTAATGGAATTGGATTTGAAATTAAGTATAATAATGAATTACTTGATGCGTATAATTATGGTTCAATATTAGTTGAAACAGTTGCTGATTTAGATTATGAAAATGCAATTTTAGTTGGTATGACAACTGATACAGCTAAGGGTGTATTTAATGGCGTTGAATTTGATTTAGATTATTTAGAAAAGCTAAATACTTTAAAATTTACTAAGGTATATAGGGATAAGGGTAATAATGTTTGTGATATGATGGATATTAAGCCTTATAATAAGAAGGTAAGCCTTTTAAAGAACAAGGATGAGGTTATTGCATATTTCCCTGTATTCCCAGGAACAAATTGCGATTATGATACATCAAAGGCATTTGAGCGTGCAGGTGCTAAAATTGTTACATCAGTATTTAAAAATTTAACTAGTGAGGATATTTTTGCATCAATCGATGAGATGGCAAATAATATTGATAATTGTGATATATTTGTTTTATCTGGTGGATTTAGTGCTGGTGATGAGCCAGATGGTTCTGGTAAATTTATTGCTAATGTATTAAATCAAGAAAAGATAAAGAACTCTATTCATAAATTGATTGATAGAAAAGGATTAATTTTAGGTATTTGTAATGGATTCCAGGCTTTAGTAAAATCTGGCTTACTTCCATATGGAAGATTAGGAATGGTTACAGAAAAATCTCCTACATTATTTAGAAATGATATTAATCGTCATATATCACAGATGGTTTCTACAAAGGTTATGACAAATGCATCTCCTTGGCTATCATCATACAAGGGTGGAGAAATTCATAGTATTGCGGTAAGCCATGGTGAAGGTAAGTTTGTTGTTTCTAAGGAAATGGCTGAAAAGCTAATTAAGAATGGTCAAATTGCATTCCAATATGTTGATGAATTAGGTAATGCAACTTCTTTAGCACCATATAATCCAAATGGTTCATCTTATGCAATCGAAGGTATTATTTCAGAGGATGGATTAATTTTAGGTAAGATGGGACATTCTGAAAGATATGAAGAAAACTTATTCAAAAATATATCTGGAAATAAACAACAGGATATATTTGTTAATGCTGTAAATTATTTTAAGAAGTAAAAATAGATTATTTAATTAAAAATGGAGGATATTATTTATGGGTTCTAAGGCATATGGTTCTTCTGGAGTAGATCTAGAAGCAGGATATGAAGCAGTAAGAAGATATAAGAAGCATGTAGCTTCAACTAATAGAGTTGGATGTGTTTCTAATATTGGTTCATTCGGAGGAATGTTTGATTTATCAATATTAAATTATAAGGAGCCAATGCTTGTTTCTGGTACTGACGGTGTTGGTACAAAGCTTAAGCTTGCGTTTGAAATGGATAAGCATGATACTGTTGGTATTGATGCGGTTGCAATGTGTGTTAATGATGTTTTAGCACAAGGTGCTGAACCACTATTTTTCTTAGATTATGTAGCTGTAGGACATGCAGATCCAGTTAAGCTTGAACAAATTGTAAAAGGTGTTGCAGAAGGCTGTATTCAAGCAGGCTGTGCATTAATTGGTGGTGAAACTGCTGAAATGCCTGGTATGTATACAGATGGCGAATATGATATAGCAGGTTATACAACAGGTGTTGTTGAAAAGTCTAAATTAATTGATGGAACTAAGGTAAAGGTTGGAGATCTATTAGTTGGTATTGCATCTTCTGGAGTACATTCAAATGGTTTTTCTTTAGTTCGAAAGATTATTAAGGATAATAATATTGACCTTCATTCTTATAGTGATGAGCTTAATGGAGTGGTTGGTGAGGTTTTACTTACACCTACACGTATTTATTGTAAGCAGGTTCTTGATGTTTTAAAGAATGTTGATGTTCATGGAGTTGCGCATGTTACTGGTGGTGGCTTCGATGAAAATATTCCAAGAATTTTAAAAGATGGAATGGGACTTGATATCGTTGAAGGAAGCTGGCCTATTTTACCTGTATTTAAGTTCTTAGAAAAATATGGTAAGGTTGATCATAGAGAAATGTTTAATATTTATAACATGGGTATTGGTATGGTAATTGCTGTAGACAATAACGATGATGCTTCAAAGGTTATTGATATTTTGGCTAAGCATGGCGATAAGGCTTATGTTATAGGTAAAATTACTGATTCTGGAAAAGTTGAGATTCACAAATAATGAAACGAATTGCAATTTTTGCTAGTGGAAGCGGAACAAATTTTGAAGCATTAGTTTGTGCATGTGAAAATAAGCAAATTGATGGTCAGGTTGTATTAATGGTTTGTGATAAAAAGAATGCTTATGTTATTGAAAGAGCAAAGAATCATAATGTTGATACATTTGTTTTTAGTGCTAAAAATTATGAAAATAAAGAAGCTTATGAAACTGAAATAGTAAATAAGCTAAATGAATATAATATTGATTTAGTGTGCTTAGCTGGATATATGAAATTTTGTGGGAAGGTATTATTAGATTCCTATGAGGGTAGGATTATTAATATTCATCCAGCATTATTACCAGCATTTAAAGGAGCACATGGTATTTTAGATGCCTATAATTACGGTGTTAAGGTTTTTGGTGTTACTGTTCACTATGTTGATAGTGGAGTAGATAGTGGTAAAATAATTGCTCAAAGAAGCTTTGATTATGTTGAGGGTGAAACCTTAGATGAAGTTGAGGCAAGAATTCATCAAGTTGAGCATGAATTATATCCTGAAGTTGTACAAAAGTTATGTAAAGGGGAATAAAAATGAAAAGAGCGTTAGTAAGTGTTACAGATAAAACAGGTGTTGTTGAATTTTGTAAGGGTCTTGAGGAATTAGGCTATGAGATTGTTTCAACAGGTGGAACAAAGAAGGTTTTACTTCAAGGTGGTGTAAAAGCTATTGATATATCTGATATTACAGGCTTTCCTGAGATTTTAGATGGACGTGTTAAAACATTACATCCAAAGGTTCATGGAGGATTATTAGCTGTTAGAGATTTAGATTCTCATGTAGCACAGGTTAAAGAGCATAATATTGAATATATTGATTTAGTATGTGTTAATTTATATGCATTCAAAAAAACAATCGAAAAGGGTTGTGATTTTGCTGAGGCAATAGAAAACATTGATATTGGTGGTCCTTCTATGCTAAGAAGTGCTGCTAAAAATCATAAATTCGTTACAGTTGTTTCTGATATCAATGATTACGATATGGTTTTAAATGAAATAAAGGAATTTGGCAACACAACTTACGAAACTCGTTTAAAGCTTGCGGCTAAGGTTTATACATTAACAGCAGAGTATGATACTATGATTGCCAGCTATATGAGACAAAAGGCTGGCTTATCTGAAAAGCTATTTATTGAAGGCGATATTGTACAAAGCTTAAGATATGGTGAAAATCCACATCAGGCTGCAAAATTTTATTCTTTAAATAATCAAGAAACATATTCTTTAGCAAATGCTATACAGGTTCAAGGTAAAGAATTATCTTACAATAATATTCAAGATGCTAATGCTGCATTATGTATTGTTAGAGAATTTGGTGATGTACCATTTGCTGTAGGATTAAAGCATATGAATCCATGTGGTGCAGCAATTGGTGATAATTTAATAGATGCTTGGACTAAGGCTTATGATTCAGATCCAGTATCTATATTTGGTGGAATAGTAGCTACAAATCAGGTTATTGATTTAGATGCTGCTAATCAAATTAAATTTGCACATGGTGATAGGAAAAAGCCAGTATTCTTAGAGGTTATTCTTGCACCTGGATTTACTGAAGAAGCAAAGGCTGCCTTTGCTAAGCGCCCTGATTTAAGATTAATTCAATATAAAATTGGCGATTATAATAAATGTAAGCAATATGTATCAGTTAATGGTGGTTTATTAGTTCAGGATCAAGATTTGGAAATGGCTAAGATTACTGCTTCAATGGCAGTTACAGATGTAAAACCAACTGAAAGTCAATTAACTGATATGGATTTTGGTATGAAGATTGTTAAGCATGTTAAGTCTAATGCAATAGTAGTTGTAAAAAACGGAACAACATGTGGTGTTGGAGCTGGACAAATGAATCGTGTTGGTTCAGCAAAGATTGCAATCGAGGAAGCACATTCTCGTGGTGTTACTGACGGTATGACTTTAGCATCAGATGCATTCTTCCCATTTGCAGATACTTTAGAATATGCACTTGCTAATGGAGTAGTTGCAGTTGTTCAGCCAGGTGGATCTAAGCACGATCAGGATAGTATTGATGTTGCTAATAATGCAAAAATTCCAATGGTATTTACAGGAATGCGTCATTTTAAGCATTAATTGGAGGTTATTATGGCAAAGGTATTAGTAATTGGTAGTGGTGGAAGAGAGCATGCTATTGTTCATGCATTATCAAAATCTAAAAAGGTAAATGAAATTTATGCAGCACCAGGAAATGCAGGTATTGCAAAATTGGCTATGTGCGTAAATATAAAGGATACTGATGTTGATTCTTTGGTTGAATTTGCAAAGGCAGAGAAAATTGATCTTGTAGTTGTTGGACCAGAGGCTGCACTTGCAGTTGGTGTTGTTGATAAAATGCAAGCATCAGGAATTAAAGCATTTGGACCAACAAAGGCTGCTTGCCAAATTGAATCAAGCAAAAAATTTGCCAAGGATTTAATGAAAAAGTATAATATTCCAACTGCTGGATATGAAACTTTTGATGATTATGATTCTGCTTTGGCTTATGTTAAGGAAAATGGATTTCCAACTGTATTAAAATATGATGGTCTTGCTGCAGGTAAGGGTGTCGTAATAGCTAATAATTTAGAAGAAGCACAGGAAACATTAAAGGATATGCTTTTAGATGATAAATTTGGTCATGGTAAGGTAGTAATTGAAGAATATTTAGAAGGACCTGAATTTTCATTTATGTGCTTTTGTGATAATGAAAATATATATCCACTTGAAATGGCTCAGGATCATAAAAGAGCATATGATAATGATATGGGACCAAATACTGGTGGTATGGGAGCATATTCTCCACTTCCTTTTATTACAAAGGATGATTATGAGTATGCATTAAATGAAATAATGATTCCAACAGCTAAGGCTATGGTAAAGGAAAATACACCATTTAAAGGTGTACTATATGGTGGATTGATGAAAACTAAAGATGGAATTAAGGTTATTGAATTTAATTCTAGATTTGGTGATCCAGAAACTGAGGTTGTTTTACCAAGACTAACTAGTGATATTTATGATGCATTTAATGCAATTGTTGATGGAGCTAAGCCTGTATTAACATGGGAAGATTGTTATACTATAGGTATTGTTTTAGCTTCTAAGGGTTATCCTGGTAGCTATCAAAAGGGATTTGTTATAAAGAATGCAGATTCTGATGATATTTATCATATGGGAACAAAAATAGATGATAATGGGAATTTAGTTACTAATGGTGGTCGAGTTCTATTTGCGGTTGCAAAGGGAAAGACATTAGAAGAGGCTAATAGAAAGGCAAATATGTTAGTTAATGAAATTGAATGTGAAAATTTATTTCATAGAACTGATATAGGTGCTAAAGCATATAAAAAGTAGGTGAATAAAATGGCTGAGGTAATCAGTGGTAAGGAGCTTTCTTTAAAAAAACGTGATTTTATGAAAAATCAGGTAGAAATGCTTGAAAATAAATATGGTAGAAAACCACATTTAGCAGTAATTTTAGTTGGTGATGATCCTGGTTCTGTTTCTTATGTAACAGGAAAGGAAAAGGCTTGTAATGAAATAGGTATCACTAATACAACAATAAAAAAGCCAAATGATATTACTCAAGAAGAATTATTAGAAATTATCGAAGAATTAAATAATAATAAATCTGTCGATGGAATTTTAGTTCAATTACCACTTCCAAAGCATATTAATCAAACCTTTATTATTAATTCAATACGTCCTGATAAGGATGTTGATGGATTTCATCCAGTTAATGTTGCTAGTCTTTATTTGAAGCAGCCTGGTATAATTCCCTGTACTCCAAAGGGAATAATGGAGGTTTTGGATTCTGTAAATATTTCAATAGAAGGAAAAAGAGCAGTTGTTATAGGAAGAAGTAATATTGTAGGCCTACCAGTTTCTAAGCTTATGCTTGATCGTAACGCTACAATTACAATTGCACATTCACGTACAAAAGATTTAGCTTCAGTAACAAAAGAAGCAGATATATTAATTGCGGCAGTTGGGAAACCATTATTTGTTAAGCGTGATATGGTAAAAGAAGGTGCTGTAGTCATCGATGTAGGTGTAAATCGTAATCCTGAAACAGGTAAGCTTTGTGGTGATGTAGATTTTAATGATGTTTTAGATAAGGTTTCTTATATTACAAAGGTTCCAGGTGGTATTGGTCCTATGACTATAACTTGTTTGATGGAAAACACTATTGAATGCTTTATAAAGCATGTTGAAAATTAAAAATAATAAAAGAAATTAAGAATTTATAAGGAGAACCAATATGATTGAACGATATAGTAGAAAAGTAATGCGTGACATTTGGACGGAAGAAAATAAATTTGGAGCCTATTTAAAGGTCGAGCTTTCAAATGCTAAGGCTTGGGCTGAGCTTGGAGTTGTTCCAAAAGAAGATTTACCTAAGCTTGATAAGGCTACATTTAATGTTGATAGAATTAAAGAGATTGAACAAATAACAAAGCATGATGTTGTT
Organism: Anaeroplasma sp.; assembly: GCA_022768655.1. Lineage (GTDB taxonomy): Bacteria > Bacillota_I > Bacilli_A > Acholeplasmatales > Anaeroplasmataceae > Anaeroplasma. The sequence goes on along the minus strand of JALEQD010000028.1, from coordinate 8,638 downwards.
GCTTTTACAAGAGCAGTAGGTGAAACATTAGGTGATGAAAAAAAATGGATTCATTATGGTCTAACATCTACAGATGTTGTTGATACAGCAAATGGATATTTGCTTAAGCAAGCAAACGAAATATTAAGAAAAGATATTGAAGAAATAATGAAGGTTCTAAAGAAAAGAGCCTTAGAATTTAAATATACTCCATGTATCGGTAGAACACATGGTATGCATGCTGATATTACTTCATTCGGTTTAAAGTGGGCATTATGGTATGAGGATATGGTTCGTTGCCTTGAAAGATTTAATTATGCATGTAATGAGGTTGAAACTGGTAAGCTTTCTGGTGCAGTTGGTAATTTTGCTAATATTCCACCACAAATTGAAGAATTTGTTTGTAAGGATTTAGGAATAAATTATGCAAAAATTTCAACTCAGGTTTTACAGCGTGATCGTCATGCACATTATATGGCATGTCTAGCATTAGTTGCTTCAGAGCTTGAAAAGATGGCTCTTGAGGTAAGAAATCTATCTCGTCAAGAGGTAAAGGAAGCAGAAGAAGCATTTTCAAAAGGACAAAAGGGTTCTTCAGCAATGCCTCATAAGAGAAATCCTATTTCATCAGAAAATATTTGTGGATGTGCAAGAGTAATGCGTGGATATATGGATACATTCTATCAAAATATTGCTTTATGGCATGAAAGAGATATTTCACATTCAGCAACTGAAAGAATTATTTTACCAGATGCAACTGAGCTATTAGATTATATGCTTAATAGATTTAAGGGAATATTAGAAAATTTAACTGTATTCCCAGAAAAAATGATTGATGATATTAATTTAACTCATGGTGTAATTTTTGCTCAAAGAGTATTATATAAGCTAATTGAAAAGGGCTTTGTTCGTGAAAAAGCATATGATACAGTTCAGCCTATTGCTATGAAGGCATTAGAAACAAAGGTTCATTATAGTCAATTATTAAAAGAAGACCCAGTTGTATCTTCAATGCTTACAAATGAGGAAATTGATTCTTGCTTTACATTAGATTATTATTTAGTTAATGTTGATTATATTTTTAATCGTTTAGGTATAAAATAAGTTTTAAGCTTAGGAGGAAAAAATGCAGAACGAAAAGGTATTAGTTCTTGATTTTGGTGGTCAGTATAATCAATTAATTGCTCGCCGAGTTAGAGAATGTAATGTATATTGTGAGGTTCATCCTTATAATATGCCTATTGATAAAATTAAAGCTTTTGGTGCTAAGGGTATTATATTTACCGGAGGACCAAATTCAGTTTTTGGTGAGGATTCACCTAAAATTGATAAAGAAATATTTGAGCTTGGAATTCCTGTATTGGGTATTTGCTATGGCTGTCAATTTACTGCATATTCACTTGGTGGTATGGTTCTTCATGCACCAGTATCTGAGTATGGAAAAACATTAGTTACTGTCGATAATAATTCTTTATTATTTAAGGATTGTAAGAAAGAAACAAATGTTTGGATGAGCCATACTGATTATGTTTCAAAGGTTCCAGATGGATTTAAGATTACTGCACATACAGAGTCATGTCCTGTTGCTGCAATGGAAAATGCAGAAAAGAAATTATATGCTGTTCAATTCCACCCAGAGGTAATGCATTCTGAAGAGGGAATGAAGATGCTTTCTGCGTTTGTTTACGATGTTTGTGGATGTGTTGGTGATTGGAAAATGGCTGATTTTGCTAAATCAACTATCAAATCATTAAGAGAAAAAATCGGAAATGGTAAGGTTTTGTGTGCTTTATCAGGTGGTGTTGATTCTAGCGTTGCTGCTGTTTTATTATCAAAGGCAGTTGGTAAGCAATTAACTTGCGTTTTTGTTGACCAAGGATTATTAAGAAAAAATGAAGGTGACGAGGTTGAGGCTGTTTTTGGTCCTAATGGTCCATATAATCTAAACTTCGTTAGAGTAAATGCTCAAGAAAGATTTTATGCTAAGCTAAAGGGTGTAACTGATCCTGAAAGAAAGCGTAAAATTATTGGTGAGGAATTTATTCGTGTATTTGAAGAAGAGGCTAAAAAAATTGGTGCAGTTGATTTCTTAGTTCAAGGAACTATTTATCCTGATGTTATTGAGTCAGGCTTAGGTAAATCTGCTGTAATTAAATCACATCACAATGTTGGTGGTCTTCCTTCAGTAGTTAATTTTAAAGAAATTATTGAACCATTACGTTTATTATTCAAAGATGAGGTACGTAAGGTTGGCTTGGAATTAGGTATTCCAGAATATTTAGTATATCGTCAACCATTCCCTGGACCAGGCTTAGGTATTCGTATTATTGGCGAGGTTACTGCGGAAAAGGTTAGAATTGTTCAAGAGGCTGATTATATTTATAGAGAAGAAATTGCTAAGGCTGGTGTAGATAAATCTTGTAATTTGGGACAATATTTTGCTGCCTTAACAAATATGCAATCAGTTGGAGTTATGGGTGATTTTAGAACATATGATTATGCAATTGCATTACGTGCTGTTCAAACATCAGATTTCATGACTGCAGATTGGGCAAGAATCCCTTATGATGTTTTAGATATTGTATCAAGAAGAATTGTAAATGAGGTTAAGGGTGTTAATAGAGTACTTTTAGATTGTACATCTAAACCACCTGCAACAATTGAGTTTGAATAATATTATTATTTTGATGGAGTAAAAAATGGGTGGATTTTTTGGAGTTGTAACAAAAAAAGATAGAGATTGTGTTTTTGATTTATTCTTTGGAGTAGATTATCATTCTCATTTAGGAACTAGAAGAGGTGGAATGGCCGTATATGGTGAAAATGGATTTACTAGATCTATTCACAATATTGAAAATTCTCCATTTAGAACTAAGTTTGAGCATGATGTTAATGAAATGAAGGGATATATGGGAATTGGTTGTATTTCAGATTTTGAACCACAGCCATTAATTGTTAAATCTCATCATGGAACTTATGCAATTTCAACAGTTGGAAAAATTAACAACATACATGAAATAGAAAAATTATTGTTTAGTAATGGAAATTCTCATTTCTTGGAAATGAGTGGAGGAGATATCAATCCTACAGAATTAATTGCGGCAATAATAAATCAAAAAGAAAATTTTGTAGATGGTATTAGATATGCCCAAGAGCTAGTTGATGGTTCAATTACATTTATTATCTTAAATGAAAAGGGTATTTATGTTTCACGCGATAAATATGGTAGAACACCTGCAGTTATCGGTGCAAAGGATGATGAATATTGTGTATCATTTGAATCCTTTGCTTACTTAAATTTAGGATATCATGATTATAAGGAATTAGGTCCTGGTGAGATATGTGTTATTACACAAGATGGTGTTAAGACACTAGTGGCTCCTGGAAATAAAATGAGAATTTGTACCTTCCTTTGGGTTTACTACGGATATCCATCATCAAGCTATGAAGGCTTAAGTGTTGAAAAAATGCGTTGTAATTGTGGAAAATATATGGCTAGACGTGATGATGTAAAGCCTGATTGTGTTGCTGGTGTGCCTGATTCAGGTATCGCTCATGCGATTGGTTATTCAAATGAGTCTGGAATTCCATTTTCAAGACCATTTATAAAATATACACCAACATGGCCAAGAAGCTTTATGCCTACAATTCAAGCAAAACGTAATTTGATTGCTAAAATGAAGCTTATTCCTGTTCATGATTTAATAGAGGGTAAAAAGCTATTATTGATTGATGATTCTATTGTTCGTGGAACTCAAATGAGAGAAACAACAGAATTTTTATATCAAAGTGGTGCTAAAGAGGTTCATATTCGTTCTGCTTGTCCACCATTATTATATGGTTGTAAATATTTGAATTTCTCACGTTCTACTTCGGAAATGGATTTAATAACTAGAAGAGTTATTTCTAGACTTGAAAAAGAAGTAACTAAAGAAATTTTAGAAGAATATGCTAATCCTGATTCAGAAAAGTATGCAAAGATGGTTGACGAAATAAGAAAAGAGCTTCATTTTACTACATTGCGCTTTAATCGTATTGATGATTTAAAGAAAGCATGTGAAATTGATGAAGATAAGCTTTGTACTTATTGCTGGGATGGAAAAGAATAATATAGTATTATTGACTTTTATAAATTCAAGAATTAATATCTTGTTTTTATAAAAGTCTTTTTTTTGCTAAAAATACAAGAAAAAAACACCAAATTTATGCAGTTAAAAAAATTTTTTAAAATTAGTCCCTTTCAAAAAAAACACACCCTAAAAATATATAAAGGCCAAAAAATTTTTGGCTTTTTGCTGTTTTTGGGGGTATAAAAACCTTAAAAGGCCAAATTTTTGGCCTGAAATCGAATTTGCAATAAAAAATTAAAGATGCTTTAATTATTGTCGAAAGGAGGTGAAAACTAATGAAAAGAATTACTGCTATAATGTTTGCCATTCTTATGGTGGCAGGTTTAGCGTTAACAGTTGTAACAAGAACTAGTATGTCAAATTATTCAGATATTAAGCATGATGATGAACTAGAAGAAGGTTTTATAACTTTTAACTAGGGTGACGACCCTAAACTAAAAAATGGTTGCTAAAATTTAGCAAGGTGATTCTTATATGTGGCCACAAAAGAAACAAATAAAATGAAAGAAATAGTAATAACAATAATTAGTATTATAAGTTCAATTTCTGCAATAATATTTGCATATCTAGCATTTAAAAGAAATGAGAACAATGACATAAAAAGTAGAGCAAAATCAGAAGGTACACTAATTAGTGACATTGGATACATAAAATCATGTATTGAACGAATGGAAAAAAAGCTAGATAATGTAGAAATTAATTATCAGAAGCTATTAACTAGAATAATAAAGCTAGAAGAAAAAAATAATTAATAAAAAATTGGAGGAATGAACATGGAATACATCGGAATACCAAGCATAACAATCATATGCTACTTGGTAGGAGAAATATTTAAAATATTAATATTAAAGAAAAAAAGAAGAAATAAATATATCCCAATAATTGTAGGAATTACTGGTGGGATTATAGGATTAATAGCATATTATACATGTAAAGAGATAGTACTAAATTGTAATAATGTAATAATCGCAATATCAATAGGTATAGTATCAGGACTAGCATCAACTGGAGGCTTTGAAGTAATTAATAAGCTAATACGAGGTGAAAAGAATGAATGATTTTATAACACTTATGAATAATAAAGAGCTAATTCCAAGGAAAAAGATAACAAATTTTATTGAAAAGATTTTTAGGTATTTATACGATGTCAATATACACGAAAGATTCAAAGAAATAGTGTATTGTGAAAAAGGATGTTATGATGAAATGGATTATCGTATGAAAAGAGCATATGATTCGTTTATTTATATGATATTTAATAGAAAAAATCCAATCACAAAGGAAATGCTAAAGGTGTTTTGGTATATATACTCACCTAATAATGAAATAAGTGAAGAAATATGGATAAAAATCGCAACAAAATATATGTTATTAGGAAAAACACCAATATTAGAAAAAGCACTAGAAATAAGTATGCTAGCATATGATGAAGCTTTAGCTAAAGAAGACAAATTATTATTATCACTTTTTTTGTATAACATATGCTTAATAAGAGATAATCATCCAGCAATACAATTATTGTGCAGAGAAATAAAAAACTATGAAGAATTAATCTTGCATAAGGAAAAAGATAAATTATATAGCTTTTTTTTAAATGTAATATCAAATCAAAAATATCAAGATAAAGAATATTATAAGAGACTAAAAGAAATAAATAAGAAAGATATTACAACAAGAATTTATGCATCCAAAAGATGCTTAGAAGAAGATTATATGGTAAAGCATATATATTTATATGGTTCATTTTCAAATATGAATGCAAGATTAGATTCAGATATAGATTTATTAATACAATATAATCTAGATATTTTAGAAGATGAAATAGAAAAAATAACAGAAGAACTAAAAGAATATTTATATAAATATTTTGAAAGATATATAGATATACATTGTATGAGTGAATATATTAATGATGAATTTATAAAAAACGCAAGAAAAATAACAAAAATATTTTAGGAGAATAAAATGAGTAATAGAGGATTAAAACAATATACAAGACAAATAAGTGGAAACATTGGGGATTTGGTAGAATACTATGTAAATCCAAATCCAAATGATGCAAATTTAATAATTAAATTTAATATGTTAAAAACAGTAGGAGCACATAGCTTCGATTTAGGATTAATATATAATCATCAATCAAAAGGAAGAAATGACTTTAATAATGGTTATGGCTTATCAACAAATCTATCAAAAAGAATAATTGATAATGATGGTGCTGATATCACAGTAATAAACGCTGATGGGTCTAGAGACATATACACATATGACAATTCAAGCTTTTATTACATTTGTGATGAAATAGATCAAAAAATTGAAAAATCAATCGAATATGATGATGAGGACACAGAAATAAAACATTATTATTTATATGATAAGGAAGGAAATAAGGTAGAATTTGAAAATGATTCAGAATATCCAACCGCATATGTAATGAAAAAAGGAAGAATAGAAATTGGGTCAAATATCACAGGTGATGCAGGACAAACAGTTATTAGACAGATGAGTAATGGAGTATATAATAAATATACATATACACATGGTTCATTATCAGGAAGTAGAAGCGTTGAATTAACACATAATTCAAACAAATATCTAACTGGCTTAAAATATTACATTAATTCAAACTTAATTAAGGATGTAGTAGTAAATATTACAACAAGTGTGATTACAATTAATGATACACAAATGAATCATAAAATAGAATTTATACTTTCAAATGATAAAGTAACACAAATTAAAGAATACCATGGAACAACAAGTCGTATTATATACACAATTTCTTATGGTCAAAATAAAAGTACAATAACAGATGATAAATCAAATAGTGTTGATTTATATTTTAATACATTTGGAGAATGTATATATGAAATAGATGATCATAAAAACATTATAGGAAGAAGCTATAATGAAAAAAAACTATTAGAATCATCATCAACTGTATTTAATTTTTCAAAACATCTAAGCTATAATTTAATACCACAGACTCCATATCAAACAATCTTTAATAAAAATAATTATATATTATTAACAAATGAAGCTATTGATAGTGAGCTTACAAGATTAGGAATTTCAAATAAATATAGAGCATATAGAGAAGGAGAACTATCATATACAGTAGTAGGAATGGATGGAAATGTAAAGGATACAATTAGTATAGCCTTGATGGGAAAGCTAGATACAAATTATAATCCAAGTGGAGGAACTGATGTAAAGGTATACTTAAGAACATATTATAATCAAACATTATGTGATAGTGTAGTAAAACAATTTACAGGATCATTTATAGATGCATATGAATTTATGTTTACAGGATTATCCGCAACAAAGAAATTCAACAAAGTAAAGCTTCAAATTATTTTAGGAGGAGATATATCATTTTATTTTAGTGATATATTATTACTGCCAAAAAAAGCAGGAAGCTTCTTAAAATATGATACATCATATAATTTAGTAGGACAAACTAGTGGAGCAAGTACAATTGGAACAATATATGATTCAAAGGGACTACTTAAAACCTACACAGACGCAAGTAATAATAAAAGTGAAATAACATATGATGAAGCAGGAAATATCACAACAGTAGAACAAAACGGTAAAAGTAGAAAAACATATGTATATAACAGCTTAGATTTATTACTATCAGAAGAAACAGCTGGAGATATAAGCTATGATAAAAAAACAATGACATATAATACAAATAATTTACTAATGAAGGTAAAAGACTATTTGAATAAAGAAACAATCTATAATTATAATGGATTATATGGAATATCAAATATCCAAAAAGCAACATCAATTATAGAATATACATATAATTCAAATGGAACAATATTATATAATCAGCTAAGAGATCTTCAAACAGGTGCATTAGATAAATTAACATATGAATATGAGGATGGAAAAATAAAAAAGATTACAGCATTAAATGGCTCAGTAATGGAATTTATAAAGGATAATGAAAAAAGATTAACAGCAGTAAAGCTTAATGGAATAACTTTATATAGCCTAACATATACAAATGATTTAATCTCATCAATATCATATGGTGATAATAGAACATATACATTTACATATAATAGCGATGATTTGTTAGAAGAGGTAAAATATAATAATTCAGCGATTGTAAATTATGAATATGATGGATTTATGCGAGTAAATAAAATTACAAGCCATTCATCAAGCACACTTGTTAGAGTAACAGAATATACATATAATCTAGATGATCAAATAACAAAGGTAGTACAAAATGATAATTCTAGCTTAAAAAGTAAGATAGAATATGATTATGATCACTATTCACAAATAATTAATGAAAACATAAATAATGAAGGATATAGCTATTCACTTGGTTATGATAGATTAAGAAGAAATACCTTAATATATTATACAAACGCAAATTATTATGAATATAATAATGACATTAAATCATTATTTACAATTATTCCGCTTAATAATAGCCTAAATTCAATTTCAAGTCCAACAGGAACAACAGTAAAACCAAGTGTATTTAAAACAACATTAGTTAA
>JALEQD010000175.1 GCA_022768655.1 Anaeroplasma sp. | reverse complement strand
ATTCACTGCTAAATTTTTATCAAATAATATAGGTATAATGCATAAAAATTTATATTTTTATTTATATATGTTGATAGTTGGTATAATTTTTGGATTGATATTGCTTCAACCAGATTTTGGAACAGGTGCAATCTTAGTTTCAGCAGTAGTATTGATGTTATTTGTTGGTGGTATTCAAATTAAGAATATTGTTATTGGTGGAATTATTACATTACTAGGAATAACAGCTATGGTATTAATAGCTCCATATAGATTGGAAAGAATTCAAGCATTTTTAAATCCATGGAGTGATCCATTAGGATCTGGCTTTCAAATTATTCAAAGCCTATATGCAATATCACCAGCATCATTATTTGGATATGGCTTATTTAATAGTAAGCAAAAATATTTCTATTTGCCAGAACCACAAAATGATTTCATTTTCGCAATCATTTGTGAAGAATTAGGAATCATAGGAGGAGTAATAGTAATTTTATTATTTGCAACATTAATCTATATAGGATATAGTCTTTCAAAATCATGTAAGGACCTTTTCGCAAGCTATTTATCATTTGGATTTACTTCGCTTTTATTAATTCAAGTATTTATTAATATTGCAGTAGTAATAGGATTAATACCAGTTACAGGTGTAACCTTACCATTTATTTCTTATGGTGGTTCATCACTTGTAATATCTATGTTTATGATGGGGATTATAGTTAATATAATGAAAAATGGTGAAAAGGATTTAGATTTTGAATATAAAAATGAAAAAAAGTTAAAAAAATTTAAATTACCTTTTTTAACTAATTTTTATAAAAAAAGATACTAATAGATAGCACTTTTAAAAAATAATAAATAATAATTTCAATAATTTGAGAAAAATGAGTTTCTTAAGTATTTTTGGTGATTTGACAAGCAAAAATTAGTCATTATAATACCAATTGGTACTATAAGTACTGCAGGAGGAAATGATGAACAAAGCGCACGTGAAGGAAACGATGGACGTGTAAATTAAGGAGGACAAGATGGAATATCTTGTCGTGATGATAATAGTTCTTGTGCTTATCATCATGCTTGATGGTCGCCGTAAAAAGTAACCATTAGTGAGCAATATACGTTCATTGTTTCCAAATGCGAAAAGGGAAGGTTGGCGCCTTCCCTTTTCAT
>JALEQD010000170.1 GCA_022768655.1 Anaeroplasma sp. | reverse complement strand
GCCGCGCTCTTCGAGGAGAAACGCAACGAGGAGCTGGACTTCCTGCACCTGGCGTTGAATGTTGACCGCAGCATGGATGACCTGCGCTACAACCGCATCATCATCGCAACGGATGCGGATGTGGACGGCATGCACATTCGTCTTCTTCTGCTCACGTTCTTCATCCAATACTTTCCGCAGATTATCAAAGAGGGCCACCTTTTCATTCTGCAAACGCCGCTCTTCCGCGTGCGCAATAAACAGAAGACGCTCTACTGCTACTCCGAGGCGGAGCGCGACCGCGCCGTACGCACCCTCGGTAAGTCGCCGGAGATCACGCGTTTCAAGGGGCTGGGGGAGATTTCGCCGGCCGAGTTCAAGAATTTCATCGGCGAGGATATACGCCTGGAGCCTGTCTCGCTTGACAATGCGCACAACCTCCGCGACATCCTGCGCTTTTACATGGGCGATAACACGGATGAGCGCCGCCGTTATATCATCGAAAACCTCCGCATCGAGGAGGATCCTGCCTGATTTTTTTACCATGAAAACCCTCATCATCGCCAGACACGGCAACACATTCCGCAAGGGCGAAACGCCCACTCGCGTCGGCTCCCGCACCGACCTCCCCTTGGTGGAGGAGGAGCGCGGCACCGGCATCGGCCTGTTCCTCAAGAAGCTCGGCATCATGCCCGCGCGCATTTTGGCCGCCCCGCTGCAGCGCACCATGCGCACGGCGGAGCTGGCGGCGGCGGCCCTCGGCTGCCCTGCCCCCGTGCAGGCGGACGCGCGTTTCATCGAAGTGGATTACGGTCCCGATGAAAACAAAACGGAGGAGGAAGTGATGCTGCGACTGGGCACAGAGGCCGCAGGGCCGGACGCCGCGTCAAAGAGCCCGGAGGAGCTGAGTGCCTTGGGCGCGGAGATCATCGAGCGCTGGAACAAGGATGCTACCGTGCCGCCCGGTTGGCAGGTAGACGTGCCGCAGATTCTCCGCAATTGGGCGGAGCTTGCAGCGGAGGTGCAGGAGGATGCCCCCCTGCTCTGCGTCTCGTCGAACGGCACTATTCGTTTCGCGCCGTCCATCACGGGGGATTACGCCGCTTTCTGCACCGAGCACGATATCAAGGTACCCACCGGCGGCGTCTGCATCTTCACTTCCACGGACGGCGGGCCTTGGGTCTGCACGCATTGGGGGGTGAAAGCTTTCAAACAAATCTAACTGCAAACCATTATGGATATCAAGAAGATGACGCCCGCATGGGTCAAGGAGTTCAAGGCCTTTGCCCTCAAGGGCAATGTGGTGGATATGGCCGTCGGTGTTATCATCGGCGGTGCTTTCGGTAAGATTGTCACCTCGCTCGTCGGGGACATCATCATGCCGCTCATTGCCTCCCTCACGGGCGGTGCCAAGCCTTTCGCGGAGTGGTCGTTCTCCCTCAACGGCCAAGCGGTCAAGTACGGTGCCTTCCTGCAGACGGTATTTGATTTCCTCATCATTGCGCTGTCTGTCTTCTTTGCCATCCGCGCTCTCTGCAAGCTGCGTTCCAA
>JALEQD010000032.1 GCA_022768655.1 Anaeroplasma sp. | reverse complement strand
TGTAATAAAGCAGAAATTGGCAATAATGAAATTAATAATACAATCAAAAATCCTCAGCAACTTCAAATATTAAATACTGATTCGAAGCTTTCTCAAGACCAAATGATGTCACAAATCAAAGCTCAATATTTGATAGAAAATAATGGATATAAGGGTGATGATGTTGTATCAGTTATTCTTAGCCTTGAAAATGAGTCTTTAATTTCTAAGTATAATAATCTTTCTTATTGTAAATATGATTCAGTAAGTGAATATTCAAAGAGTGTAGAAGGAATTAATTATTTAAATAAAATTAGTGATGAGCAAAATAGACTTATTAAAATGCTTAATAATGCTAATTTAATAAATGATGTATTATATAAATACAGTATAGTTACAAACGCAATAGCTGTAACTATGCCTTATAAAAATTTAGAATTAGTAGAGGGATATTCTAAGGTTAAATATGCTTCATTATCTGAAACATATAATAGACCAACAACAACCTCTACTGATGAATCTAGCTATGATGTTGTTGAAAATTTAGTTGATGTTTATGAATCAACAGGTATTTTCAATTCATCTAGTGTAGAATATGATGGAAATGGTACAGTAGTTGCTGTACTTGACTCTGGATTTGATGTTTCTCATGAGGTATTTAATAATTTAGAGTATTTTCCTACTAAGGAAGTAATTACTGAAGAATTTTTAGATACAGTTATGGAATCATTAAATGCTTCAAATTACGAAGAAAATAAAACAGAACTAAAATCTAGTGATGTTTATTATAGTAAAAAGATTCCTTATATGTATGATTATGCAGATAAGGATCCAGATGTTGCTCCATTTGATAGCTCACATGGTACACACGTTGCTGGTATTATCGGAGGAAAAAGTGATACTATTACTGGTGTTGCTGTAAGAACTCAGCTAGCATTAATGAAGGTATTTGGTGATAAGGATAATGGTGCTGAAACAGAAGATATTCTTGCAGGACTAGAGGATGCTGTTACACTTGGTGTTGACTGTATTAATATGAGCTTAGGTACTACCTGTGGTTTTTCACGAGAAGTAGATCAAATTCATATTAATGAGGTATATGATAATATAGCTCAATCAGGTATTACTGTCCTTGCTGCTGCATCAAATGATTATTCATCTGGTATGGGAGGACCTACTGGTAATACTAGCTTAGTAACACATCCTGATAGTGGTACTATTGGTAGTCCTGGTTCATATGATTCTACATTAACAGTGGCTTCTATTTCAGGTGTTAAATCTAAATATGTTATAGGAAATGACTCACAGGTATTCTTTTTCCATGAATCTAACCAAATTGATGGTACAAGCAATGATTTTATTGCTGAACTATACGAGGAATTAACAAAATCAGGCGCAATAGGTAAAATGGATTCAAACGGAAATATTACTCTTGAATACGTTACAGTTCCTGGTATTGGTGCAAATATTAATTATGCAAATTGTGATGTAAATGGAAAAATTGCATTAGTAAGACGTGGTACTAATACATTTGAGGAAAAGGCTGCTATTGCTAAGGCTTATGGTGCTATTGCTTGTATTATTTATAATAATATTGATGGTGATATTATTATGTCAATGGGTAAAACAGATCATATTCCCACTGTTTCAATTTCAAAGGATGATGGTACTGTTTTAGCATCTAAAGAAACAGGCACTATGACATTTAATATGGCAAATCAGGCTGGTCCATTTATGAGTGATTTCTCTAGCTGGGGACCTACTCCTGATTTAAAGCTTAAGCCAGAAATTACTGGTCATGGTGGAAATATTTTGTCAGCAATACCTGGTGGCGGATATGACAAGATGTCAGGAACATCAATGGCAACACCTAATTTATGCGGTGTTACAGTTCTTATTAGACAATATCTAAAGGAAAAATATAAAGAAGAGCTTGAAAGTGGCGAATTTGATGCAAGAGATATTAATAGAATGGCAAATCAGCTATTAATGTCAACTGCGACAATTGCTAAAGATGAATTAGGTAATTCATATTCTCCACGTAAGCAGGGTGCTGGTCTTGCAAGCTTAAAAAAGGCTACAACTACAAATGCGTTTATTTCAATTGATAATTCTGATAAGAGTAAGCTAGAATTATATGATGATAAAACTAGAAGTGGAAAGTATGAAATGACTTTCAATATTGAAAACATTTCAGATCATGCTATTGATTATAAATTATATGTTGATGGTATCACAGAAAGAGTATCATCATCTGATTATACGCATTTAGCTGAAAAGGCTCAAAACCTAAACGGATCAGTTACTATTAATTCAGTTAGTGGTGGTTCTTATAGTGGTAATACTATAAATATTCCAGCAAATAATAAGGTAACAGTGAAAATTACTTATACATTATCTGATTCTGATAAGAAAATGATGGATGAATCATTCCCATATGGTATTTATGTTGAGGGCTTTGTTGTGCTTCAGGCTTCAACTAGTAACGAAGTAGATATTAATGTACCATTTTTAGCATTTTATGGAGATTGGTCACAGGCTCCAATTTTAGATAAAACCTTCTATGAGGTTGAATCTGAGGCATATAATGATGCCATCGATCCTGAGGATAAAATTGCTGCTGATTATTATGCAACAACTCCATATGCATCATATCTTGAATCATATATTATATCTTTAGGTACTTATATTTATGATATTCCAAATGGATATGATCGTATTCCAGCTTCATTAGATCATATTGCAATATCTGATGATACAGGTACATTAGATGGATTAAGTGGTATTTATGCTGGTTTATTGAGAGGCTGTAAGGAAATAAATTATACTATTACTGATAATGTTACTGGTCAGGTAATATATCAGGTTACAGATCACAATGGTAGAAAATCAGCAACAAGTGGTGGAACTAAGACTCCATATATATATTATTTTTACTTAAGAGCTAAAACCTTAAGCCTAGTTAATAATAGAAAATACACATTTAGTATGGAATGTAAGCTAGATTACGAGGATGATGGTTCAGATACTAACATTAGAAATAGCTTCTCATATGATTTTACATTTGATAATGAAGCACCAATTATTAAGGATGCTACATATGAAACAGTATATGATAAATCATTAAAGAAAAATAGATATTACATTACATTAGATGTTTATGATAATCATTATGTTCAATGTATTACCCCACTTTCATTTACTGAAAATGGAAGCTATTCTGTATTATCACCAAATCCAATTCCTGTATATGGTGAATGTGGAACAACTAATAAGGTTAAATTCGAAATAACTGAATTCCTTAAGGATATGAGCTTTGATGTTCTAATCAAGGGTGGCTTACCTATTCAGGTTACAGATTATGCTCTAAATTCAAATGTATTTATTGTTAAATTACCAGGAGCAGATGGTGAATTAAAGTTTACTGAAGATGGAACAAATGATACTAATCAGAAAAATATTGTTTCGTTAAAAGTTGGAGAATACCTAGATTTAACTCAATATTTATATTCATCTGATAATGAAAATAATGATCCATATTACTATACTTTATTTGACTGGAAGTCTGATAACGAAAATGTTTGTGTAGTTAAAGATGGTGTTATTACAGGTATATCTAAGGGTAAAACAACAATTACTGTTACTGAAGGATATTTAAGTGATTCAGGTCAGCTTGTTGGTAATTCCACATCTATAGAGGTTGATGTAAGAAATCCTGTTACAACTCAAGCTACTTCCTATACAGTAAAATTATTATCTAATGATTCATCAGGTGTAGTAGAGGATAGTAGTATTGAGGATTTAAGATTTTCATATTTTAAAACAGAATATGCACATGCAGAATGTTCTGAAAGAAGCTTAATTGGAAAAACAGGTGACATCGTATATATAAATTGCTTAATGAATGGATTAAGCTTTTATCCAGGTGAAAAAATAAAATTGTATTATGATTTTGAGCCTTGGTATGCAGAGGACAATTATGAATTCACATGGACATCTACAAATGAAAAGGTTGCAACTGTAGATCAAGATGGTTTAGTTACAGGTCTAAAAAAGGGTACAACAACAATCACCTTAGGTGTTAATGGTTCAAATATTAAGGCAAGAATTGATATTACAATTAATTCTGAGTTTATTATTGAGGAAAAAACATTAGTTGCTTATAAGGGATTAGGAGGAGATGTAGTAATTCCTGATGATGAAGGATTACTATATATTGGCTCTTATGCATTCTGCTTATATACTATTGATCAAAATAAACCAATAGATAAAACTGATTATGATGCAAATAAGGTTATTCCTACAGAAGGAAATACGACTATTACATCAATTACTATCCCTAAGGGAGTAACTGATATTCAAAAATATGCATTTTATAATTGTAAAGCATTGAAGAAGGTAAAATTATCTGATTCAGTTAAAAATATTTATGAATATGCCTTTGCTGAGTGTAGTGAATTAATAGATATTAATCTTGATAAGGCTAGTGTATTAGGAAAATATTGCTTTAAGAATTGTGTTAAGCTTAACAATATTGATTTATCACATATTTATGCAATAGGTATGGAATGCTTTAATGGTGCTAAAGCATTAGAATATGCTGATTTAAGCGCATTAAGAAATAATGGAGAATATTCATTTAAAAATACTACCTCATTAAAGAATATTGTTATTAATAAGGATACTAAGCTTTCTGTTGGAATGTTTGAAAATTCTGGTATTGAAAACATATCTTTAAAAATGGATAGAATTCCAGAAGCATGCTTTAAGGATTGTAATAATTTAGTTAGTGTTACATTTGATAATAATTTAGTTTATATAGGAAATCAAGCGTTTAAAGGATGTTCAAGCTTAAGTAGCGTATCATTTAATGGTTCTGTTAAATATATTTATAACGAAGCATTTGCAGACTGCATAAGCTTAACAACTATTACATTACCAAATTCAGAAATAACATTATTTGATGGTGCTTTCAAAAACGCAGCTAGCTTAAATAAAGTAATTTTAGCTGAAAATACTTCATTTATAAATACAGGTAGCTATGTATTTAATAATACAGGAATTAAAGAATTTGAATCTAATAATAATGATTATACTGTATCAGCTGATGGTAAGCTATTAATGAGTGAAAATACTCTTGTTTTTGCTACATCAGAAATTGATAGTGATTACACTATTCCTGCAAGCATTAATAAGCTAGGTCCATCATCACTTTCTGCTTGTAATAATCTTGTTAATATTACATTTGCTTCTGATATTGAAATTACAGCTGGTGCACTTTCAGGTCTTACAAAGCTTGAAAATGTTACATTTAATGGAAGCACAATAATTGGAGAATATGCATTTAAGGATTCAACAATTAAAAATATTGTAAATTCAAATAATATTACAAAATTTGGTAATTCAGCATTTATGAATACAAAGCTAGATAATATTGTAATAGGAGATAATGCTGTAATTGATGATTATGCATTTTACAAATCAAAGCTAACTACCTTAACATTAGGAAAGAATGTTATTGTTAATTCATATGCATTTGCTGAAATAAATGATTTATTAAGCGTAGATATGACTTTAGCAGAAGATATTCAATTAGGTGATCATGCATTCGCAAATGATATAATGCTAAGTAATATTGATTTATCTAATGTTTCAAAAATTAGTGATTATGCATTTTATAATTGTGAGAGCTTACTAAATTTAACTATCAATGCAGAAGTTATTTCCTCATATGCCTTTGCTAACTGTGGAATGCTATCAAATATTACCCTAAATAATACAAAGCTAATTGATTCATATGCATTTGGATTTGTATATATAAATGATTCAACAAAGGCTCCAATATTTGAAAATATTGTATTACCAGAGGGGTTAGAAGAAATTAATGATTATGCATTTTATAATTGCTCAAAGCTAAGCAGCATTAGTATACCTTCAACTGTTACAAGAATAGGTGCTGGTGCTTTTGCATTATGCTCTGATTTAATAAGCGTAGAATTATCTACAAATGTAGAAACAATAGAAGAAAAAACATTCTTTAATTGTGAGGATTTAAGTTCTATAGATTTATCTAATATTGTGTCAATAAAGGAATTTGCATTTACAGGCTGCAAAGGACTTCTTATTGTGAATTTAGAAAATACAAAAGAAGTACAAAAATATGCATTTGATGGTGCTGATTTAAAATATCTATCTAATACATCAAATATTGAAGTTATTGGTGATTATGCTTTTGCTAATAATAAATTTGAAGCATTTGCGTCAAATAAGGTTAAAAGTATTGGAGAAGGAGCATTTTATAAGGCATATAATTTAAAATCATTTAAATTCTATCCTTGCATTGAAAGCATTTCTTCATCAGCATTCTTTGGGGCAACAAAGCTAGAAAAATTTTATAATGATGAAAATAAAGCAACATCAAAGATTAATGATTATGCATTAATTGAAAATGGTATTTTATATACTTATATGCCAAATGGCAAGCTAGCCTTAAACTCTATTCCTGCAAAGCTTAAAATAAATACTTTAGAAATAAAAGAAAATACAAATAGAATTGAGGCCTTTGCAGGTAATGAAAACAAAGAAATAACTAAAATTGTTATTCCTGATGGATTAAGAACAATTGGTGCATCAGCATTCTATGGTTGTAAAAATATAAGTAAGGTTGTATTTAATACAGCGATTGCGCCAACATTAGAAAATTATTATCATGATTATGATGAAGAAGGAAATAAGATACTTCCTGGATTATCTGAAAAAGCACCAGGTGTAGATATTTTACATAATGTTATGAATGTCACACCAATTGCCTTTGCATATTATAATTTTATTGATATAGCTGGCGCAAACAATCCAATTTCTTTAGAATTACCTAAAAATGAGGAATTAATTGGATTTGATGGATTAGCATACCAATTATTCTTTGGAGATTATTTATCAGCTGGTAGAACTAGCTATGAAGCAATGGATAAAAATACTTTAGCATTTATTGATTCTATTGAGCTTATTCCAAATGTTAATAATCTAGTATTTAGAGATCAAGATAAGGTATTAAATGCCTTAGCTTGTCTAAATAGATTAACTCAGGATTTAACTAATTATGGTTATAGTCAAGAAGAAATTGATAGTATGACAGCTAATTTATTAAGCTGTAAGGATAAGATTCAGGAATTAAAGCTACAATATGCTTCAACAAATGTCCAAAAAATTCAAGCTTCAATTAATTCATTAGGTACTATATTCTCAATTGAATTACTTGATGATATATTTAAGCTTAACGAGCAAATCAATAATTTATCAAGAGATGATAAAGAAATCCTTGATATGACTAAATTTAATCAATTAAAAGAATCATATAATGATTATAGAAACCAAATTGATGTAGAAGCAAATCAACTACAGCAGTATGCTAATAATTTATTTATGGTTGCGGTTATTACAAGTATTACAATTGCTTCACTTGCTGCTTTAGCGGTTATTGTTTCTAAAAAATTTATGTAGTTTAATATTAAAAGCCCATAGGTTTTACCAAATATGGTAATAATCATGGGCTTTTTAAAATAAATCGCGTATTCCCTTAGGCTTAAAATATGGATGCTTAAAATAATAGTATTTATTATAAATAAAGCATTTTATTTTTGTAAATATTGGTGGATATAATATTAAAAATAGAATATATATAGCTTTTTCTTTTATTTTTTGATAATGTATATCAAAAATATCTAAAGTATTTTTTATTTTATCTTCAAACAATAATGAAAGTGATATCCCTAAAATATAAAAGATAATATAAAACAACGAAAATGGAATATTAAATTTATTATTAGCTTTTATTATTAAATATGCAAAAAAACTAAAAAGCAACAATGCTTTTATTATTTTCATTTTCTTTTGAAAATAAAAAATAATCATAAATGTTATATAGGAAAATGAGCCAAAATATATGTATAGAATAATAATGAATAATTCATATAATGATTTCATTATGCTAAAAGCCTTTTAATGAAGCTCTTTTCCTTTTTTTTACTTATATTTGTTTTCGATATTGAATTAATATTTCCTTTAATTTTGACAGCTGTATTACCATTTGAAACATCATCTAATACTAATTCTGTACCCTTTATTTCATATGGTATCGAATCTATTTCTATTAGGAATCTTTCTTCATTAAATTCTTTGATAAGTGTAATATTTTTTATTTCTAGATAGTTGTCATTTAATATTAAATTCATTATTAATCACCAATTAATAATATGATTATTAAATCACTTTTATAACAAGAATAGAAGCATCATCCTGTAAATTATTGTTAACCTTTTTCTTAAGCTTAAATATGATTTCATTTGTGATTTCTTCACTATTATTAGAATAATTAATGTCCTCTAATTCATCCTTTGTTAAAAAATCAGATATTCCATCTGACATTAATAATATTATATCACCAACCATAAGCTCTAATTCATAGGATGAATTAATATCATCTAGCTTTAAAGGTAATGCTCTATTTTCTAATGTTATAAATTCATTTGAATGAATTATATAGCTTGTTGTTGAACCAAGCTTATATAAAAGAAGCATTTGATTTGCAGGATTAATGCTTAATATATCTAATGTAGCATAAGAATCATATTCACATTTTAAATCATACATATTCTCTAAAAGCTTTAATATTGTCTTTAATGAGAAATGATATGCTAAAAGATTACTTATTTTCTTTAATGCTTCACTTGATTGTTCATGTGCCTTTTGTCCGCTTCCCATTCCGTCACTTAATGCGAATATATATGAATCATTATATTCCTTTTTGATATAAATATTATCTCCAGATATTAAGCTTTCTCCTTTTGATAAAATTCTTTGAGCGAAATCTAATTTAATTCTAGGCTTTTTGTATATGTGTACTAATATATTATCATCATTATTTATTATTTTAATGTCTAAAGGTTCTTTAAAGGCTTTATATGCAATCTTTAAAAATAATTCCTTAATAACCTCCTTTTTTTTAGATAATGTTATAGAAAAAAAGATTGTTTTTGAGGCTAGATTAATATCTACCTTTAATATTTGATAATCATAAAATGAAATATCATTAAAGAATTTATTATAATAATCTGCCATTTTTATATTTTGTTGATATATAGTTTCAAGCTCATTTGATAATTCTACTAATGCATTAAACTGTAAAAATGAGGTTCTTACATCAACATCTGTACTTAGATAGAATGATTCATAGTGTGGGCAAGAATATATATTATTGTTATCATTATTTATTGCATTACATAAAAAGCTGTATCTTTTATCTAGCTTGTATTTACAGATTGCATTTTCATTACATTTTTTACAATATGTATCTTGAATGTATTCCATTTGATTTTCTTTTAGCATTTTAAGAGTATTTAATTTATCATATTCTATATCAAGTAAATGTATATATGATTTAAAATCCTGAAATAGGTTTGTTATATAATCGTGCTCAATTGTAATTTTTTTGGTTGGCATTTTAATAACAAGAACAAGAATAATATATATTATAAATATATAGCTATACCACTTTGAATAATCAAAAGATAGTAATGCGACTGGTGGCACAAATGATGAGCAAAAATATCCTAATAATTCAGTGGATATATTGAGTGTTAAAATAATATGGAATAATAAATTAAAAATAAAAAATATACAGGCTAGTCCGTAATTAGAAATAAAGAATAATTGAATATATAAAAAATATAATAGTGTTTGATTTGGATTATACATTTCTATTAGCATAAAATAGCCTAAAAGTATAGTTAAATGGAGAAGATTTGATTTAAGTTCTATTATTGAGTATGCTTTTCCTTTATTATAATAATAGAAGCATAATATTGAAATGGCATATATAATTATGCTTATTGTGCTTATTAATAGTGTATTAATATCATATCTTTTGGCAATTAATAAAACCACATTAACTAAAAGTATTGAGGATAAATATGTAAATAATGAGTAATATCTATTCTTCTTCATGAATGTGAATAATAAAACATGTAGAAAGAATACAGATATTAGTAGTATTGAATATAGCTTATCCATATAAAAAACTAATATAAGTGGTAAAAATGAATAATGCTTGCTTTCTAAAAATAATACAGATATTAGTAAGCAGGCTGGTATTATTTTTATTGGATCATCAAAAAATAATAATGATGAAATATAAAATGTGTATCTTAATCCTAATAAAATGTGCTTTTTCATAAACTCACCAAATAAATTATAGAAATAATAAATAAAAAAACTTGTCGTTTTAAAGAAATATATAATATAATAACGAATGGTGATTAAATATGGATATTGTATTAAAGAGTTCTTCAGCAAGAAGAAAAGAGCTTTTAGAAGCCTTAGGGTATAATTTTGAAATAAAGGTATATGATGTTTGTGAGGATATGGATCCTAACAAATCTCCTTATAAAAATGTTAAGGAATTAGGATTAAAAAAGGCTAGTGCTTGTAAAGAGCTTGATTATGGTAAGGTATTGATTGGTTGTGATACAATTGTTGTTTTAGATAATGTAATATATGGTAAGCCTAAGGATGAAAAGCATGCTTATGAGATGCTTAAGAAATTTAGTGGAAAAACTCATGAGGTTATGAGTGGTGTTGGTGTAATTTATAAAGAAAAGGTATATAATTTTGTTTGTGTTTCTAAAGTAACCTTTAAAGTATTAACTGATGAAGATATTTTTAATTACATCAAAACAGGAGAATGCTTTGGTAAAGCAGGAAGCTATGCTATTCAGGGATTAGGCGGAAAGCTTATTGATCATTATGAAGGGTCATTAAATAATATAATCGGACTACCCACAGAGGATTTAGAAAAAGTATTAGGAGAAATAAATGAGCTTTAAAATACGTGAAATTGAAATTAAAAATAAATTAGTTTTAGCACCTATGGCTGGTGTTACTAACGAAGCATTTCGTATTATTTGCAAGGAAATGAACGCAGGACTTGTAATGGCTGAAATGGTAAGTGATAAGGCTATAGGCTTTAAGAATGCTAAAACATTAAAAATGACAAGGGTCAATCCTATTGAGCATCCTATCAGCATGCAGATATTTGGTGCTGATAAAGAATCACTTGTTTCTGCTGCTAAATTTATCGATGAATATAGTGATGCAGATATAATTGATATAAATATGGGCTGTCCAGTTAATAAGGTTGCGAAAAAATCAGGTGCAGGTGCATCCTTACTTCAGGAACCAGAAAAGGTATATGAAATAGTTAAGGCTGTAGTTGAAGCAGTAAAAAAGCCAGTTACAGTAAAAATTAGAATTGGCTGGGATTTTGATCATATTAATTGTGTTGAAAATGCCAAGCTTATTGAAAAGGCTGGTGCTTCAGCAATTTGTGTACATGGTAGAACTCGTAGTCAATTTTATAGTGGTAATGCTGATTTAAAATATATCAAGATGGTAAAGGAAGCAGTATCTATTCCTGTTATAGGTAATGGTGATATAACTGATATCAAATCAGCGCAGAAGATGTTTGATGAAACTGGCTGTGATGCTATCGCAATTGCTAGAGGAGCATTAGGAAATCCATTTATTTTTAGAGAATTAAATGCATATTTTGAAAATAATATAATATTACCTCATGCTGATAATCAGGAGATATTTGATACAATAGTTCATCATTATAATTTATTATTAGAATTAAAGGGAGAGCATCTTGCAATGCTTGAAATGAGAAGTCATGTATCATGGTACATAAAAGGAAGACCAAGCTCAGCAAAAATAAAAGATTTTTGTAATAAGCAAACTGATTTTAATATTGTTATAGAGACATTAAGAAAATATTTATTAGAAGGTATTGGCTTATAATTTATATTATAAGCCAATAATTTTAATATTTTTTTGCACTAAAAATATATAATATTTTTTTATTTTTGATATTGCAATTAGAAAAAGTTATGATATAATAATATTGCGCTTAAAAAATGCCGCAGTAGTACAACGGTTAGTACCTATGCTTGCCATGCATATGATGACGGTTCGATTCCGTTCTGTGGCTCCAATTAGTTAATAAACGGCTTGAAATGGCCGTTTTTTCTTTTTATACATCATTTGTGGCATACTTTTTTCAAAAATATAAGAAAAATAGGTTGTTTTAACCTTAAAAGAATGGACCAGTGAATATAGATATTTGTCCTTATATGAAATATTACATGAGAATTATTCAATCTGATGAAACGAATAGGAAAGAAGAAAGAAAAGAAACACAATTGTTTGATATTAAATCATATAATGAGGCTATTGTAAATGCTGTTTTACATAACAAATGAGTTTTAGGTATTGAGCCAATGATTACTGTATATTCAAATAGAATAGAAATCCTATCGAGGGGAACAATTGCTCCTGCACAAACTATGGAGGGTTTCTATCTTGGAGAATCCGTCCCCGTTAATGAAAAACTATCTAAAATATTTGCACAATTGAGAATAAGTGATAAATCAGGAAGAGGCGTACCAAAAATAATCGAAAATTACACTAAAGATGCATTCGAATTTAGAGAAAATTCAATTGTTGTAACAATACCTTTTTATTCTAATAGAAAAGTTGGTAACAAGATTGGTAATAAAGTTGGTAATAACTTAACATGAAAACATGGTCTAAATGATACTAGAAAAAAGATTATTTCAGAGATGAGGCATAATCCAAACATAACCAAGGCAGAATTAGTAATTTTGATAGGTGTTAGTAATACTGCTATAGATAATAATATAAAATATTTAAGATAAAATGGCTATATAGAACGCATTGGCGAGAACAAAAATGGTTCTTGGAAAGTATTAAAATAATCTGTACTTATAATTTGATTTATATTTATATTTGATTAATTTTTGTATGGGTTTCAAATTTACCCGTTGATAATTTTAAACAATAAAATATAAGAACTCCAATATTCTTTGAATATTGGTATTTTTATGCCAAAATGAAATAAGTCATAAACAATTGACAAAAAGTGTAGAATTCTACAGAAAAACTAAAAACTATATTTTACGTTGAAAATCATAGGAATTTTGCATTGAAAATCATAGGAATTTGTTTTATAATATATATGGTGATGAGAAATATGAATAAATACTATGATAGATATATTGAAAAAATAATTGAGAAAAAATTAAAATCTTCAGGTGCAGTATTGATAGCAGGTCCTAAATTTTGTGGGAAAACGACGTCTGGATCTCAATTTGCTAAGAGCATTTATAGGATTAACACGAAAAGTATCGTGAAGAATACACGTTTAAATCCAAAATTGGCTCTTATCGGTGAACAACCACATATGATTGATGAATGGCAAAAAGTTCCTGATACATGGAATTATGTAAAAGAAGATTTGGACATAAATTATGTTTTTGGAAAATATATATTAACTGGAAGCTCAACTCCTGCTGATAAAACAGAGATTCAACATGATGGAGCAGGAAGAATTGTACCACTTAAGATGTATCCAATGTCACTATATGAATCACTAGAATCAAAAGGAAAAGTATCATTTAGAGAACTATTCAATAATGATATAGAGATAAATGATCCCAATTCTGATTTTACACTTGAAGAGGCTGCTTTTTTAACATGCAGAGGGGGATGGCCTTTGTCCATAAATGATGATGAGGAAGTGTCATTAGATATCACAAAAAATTATTATGATGGATTGTTTACATTTGAGGATAGTGATAACGAAAAGTTTAGAAATAAGAAGCCTGAAATTTTTAAAATGATCTTAAAAAGTTATGCTAGAAATATATCTACTGAAGCTTCACTAAAGACTATGATTGAGGATGTAAAACAATCAAATGAGAGAACAATGGACCCAAAAACATTTGATGATTATTTAGAGGCTTTAAAAGATTTATACATAATAGAAGATATGAACGCTTGGTGTCCAAATATTAGATCAAAAACATCTATAGTTGCAACTCCAACAAGACACTTTGTTGATACATCTATTGCGTGTCAAGCCCTTGGGTTATATCCTCAAGACTTAATAAACGATTCAAATTCATTTGGTTTCTTCTTTGAGGATTTTGCTGTAAGAGATTTAAGGATATATACAAGTTTACTTGGCGGACAAATTAATCATTATAGAGATAACGCGGGATTAGAGTGTGACGCAGTAGTTAGATTAAATAATGGCAAATGGGCAGCTATTGAAATAAAACTAGGTGGAGATGAATTGATCGAATATGGTGCATCAAAATTGAATTTGCTGAAAAATAAATTAATAGAAAAAAGCGATGTTTCAAAACCGATATTTATGATGATTTTAACTGCGTTTGGACCAGCATATAGAAGACCAGATGGTATATATGTCGTTCCAATTAACTTGTTAAAGGATTAAAGTAGTTCGATAGCTAATCTCATAAATTTTTTTCTTTCGACTTGCTTTGTATATGGGAGTTTCGGATTGTGACGTACTGTCGAGTGTGTCTTTACCTATTTTAATTTATTTAAATCCTACTAATGAAAAACAATAAATTAAAAATTAATTATGTAAATATAATTATTAAAAGTTTTAAAATGATTTGATTTTTTTTCAAATCATTTTTATTTTGGAGAAAATATCATTACATTAAATTTCTTTAATTAAAAGCGAATACATGTTGAATAATTTGAAATACAGACATTTTATAAATTGACAATAATCCTAAATCGTATTATAATAAAAATACGAAATAGAATTATTGGAGATTGAATATGAATAGTAAACAATTTTTTAAACAACTTGGTATGCTTCTATATGGAATAGATGGTATTTATGATGAATACGGAAGAAAGAGTAAAATTGCTTCACCTAATGTGCTATGGGTATTATACGCTTTAAACGATGATGAAAAGCATAGCCAAAAGGATATTTGTGATGGGTGGTCAATACCTAGAACTACAATCAATACAATAATTAAGGATTTAGAACAGCAACAAATGGTTGAAATGATTCCAATTCCTGGTAAAAGAAGGGAAAAGCATGTTAAGCTTACAGAAAAAGGAAAAGAATATGCTGATTATGTTTTAGCTAAACTTTATGAAAAAGAAAGAATGATATTTGAAAAAATTAATGATCCGGACAAATTCATTAATGATTTAGAATCCTTATATAATAATGTTAAATTAATTATTGAGGAATAGATATGAAAAAAATATTATATTTTTTAGTATTTCTTTCTTTATTTTTAACTGGATGTTCAAATAATTCAAATATTATTGACAATATTACCACTGATGAATCAGGCACAAATGAGGAAGTAAAATCAAATTTAAATATTGCAGTAATTTATTTTAGTGCAACAAATAATACTGAAAATGTTGCGACAATCATTTCAAACTATTTAGACTGTGAACTGATTGAAATTATACCTACCATTTCTTATACCAGTGCTGATTTAAACTATAACAATAGCGATTGTAGGGCAAATCAAGAACAAAACAATCCTAATTCAAGGCCTGAAATCAAGAATAGTATTGCTGTAGAGAAATATAATACTATTTTTATAGGATATCCCATTTGGTGGGGAAAACTTCCAAAAATAATATGCACATTTTTTGATAGTTGTGATTTAAGTGAATATACAATTATTCCATTTTGTACTTCAGGTGGAAGTAGTATTCAAACTAGTGTTTCAGAAATAAAAAATCTTGAGCCTAAAGCTAATGTATTAGGTGGTAGAAGATTTTCATCAAATATAAGCAATGAAGAGGTTATAGAGTGGCTTAAATCACTTGATTTAAATGTAAAGGAAGAGAATATAGATATGAAAATAGAAATAATAATAGATGATGTAAGTATGATTGCTACTTTAGATGACAATCCTTCATCTAAAGAGTTTTATGAGCATATCAAAGAAAATAATCTAACATTGAAATTAGAAGAATATGGTGGATTTGAATATGTTGGTCCATTAGGCTTCAGCTTAACTAGAAATGATGAATCAATTAATACAAACCCAGGTGATATTATACTATATAATGGAAATCAAATATCAATAATGTATGGTTCAAATTCATGGAGTTATACGAAGCTAGGGAAAATAGATACAAAATTTATAAATAATCTAAATGAAATATTTAAAAATAGTGACGTAGTAATTACAATAAAAGTAATGGAGGGATAAAAAATAGTTTAATTAGTTTATAGAAATTCCTTAACTGAATGGTTAGATAAAGTAGTAGATGAAAAATATAATAAGTTAAAATAAGGAGTAAAAGAAAATGTTAGGAAATTTTAAATATTGTAATCCAACTAAATTATATTTTGGAGATGAATCACTAGAATTTTTAAGTGATGAATTAAAGAATTATGGTAAAAACATTGTATTGATTTATGGTGGAGGTTCTATTAAGAAAAATGGAATCTATGATGATGTGATTAATATATTGAAACAAAATAATAAAAATATAACTGAGATTTCAGGTGTTATGCCTAATCCAACAGTTGAGAAATTATATGAAGGTATAGAAATTGCAAGAAAATCAAAAGCTGATTTACTACTTGCAGTAGGCGGAGGATCAGTAATTGATTATGCAAAAGCTGTTGCAGTTTCAATCAATTGCAATGAAGATCCATGGGATAAATACTTTATTAAATTTGATGAGCCAAATTGTAAAATCGTTCCAGTTGGATGTGTACTTACAATGGTTGGTACAGGATCTGAAATGAATGCTGGTTCAGTTATAACTAATCCAAAACAAAAATTAAAAATAGGTCATGTTTTCCAAAGTGAAGAGGTAATGCCAAGATTTGCGATTTTAAATCCTATTTATACATTAACTTTACCTGAATATCAAATGGTTGCAGGAATATA
>JALEQD010000018.1 GCA_022768655.1 Anaeroplasma sp. | reverse complement strand
TGCAGTTGAAAAGCCTGTTTCCTGTAGTACATGCATATGCAAACTTCTAATTGCAATAATACCCTTTAGCATATCTGGTGATGCTAGCGGATCTGGTTGATGTAGCATTCCTTTGTAGCCTGCACCTGTTGTTCTTGGTTTGTTCGTATATACTCTTGGTACTATCACTATTTCATTTTTAACACGTTCTTGAACAGCTCTTAATCTTTTACAATAATCTATTACTGAATCCTCTCTATCAGCTGAGCAAGGTCCAATTATTAATAATAATTTATCACTTTCACCTATAAAGATTTTTCTAATTTCTTCATCATTTTGTTTTTTAATTAAAGCTAGCTTTTCATCAAGAGGATACATTTCTTTTACTTCTTGTGGAATAGGAAGCTTTCTTTTAAATATCATATTCATATTTCTCACCTCAAAAATACTTTATATCTATTTTATAATTTTTAATAAAATACTTCAAGAGTTAATAATTAAATATAAAATTATGACAAATAATTGAAATGATTTAAATTATAATGATAATATTTTCTATAAATAAAATTAAAGGAGTGAATTTTAAATCCACTCTCCTTATGTTTATTATGCATTTTTAACTGATTTAAGGATATAATAGCCCTTATCCTTGTTAACTATCTCACAATTACCAAAAAGAGCCTCTAAATGGGCTTTTGAAGAA
This sequence comes from Anaeroplasma sp., assembly GCA_022768655.1. GTDB lineage: Bacteria > Bacillota_I > Bacilli_A > Acholeplasmatales > Anaeroplasmataceae > Anaeroplasma. The sequence goes on along the minus strand of JALEQD010000018.1, from coordinate 2,941 downwards.
GGAGCCCCTTGCTTCTTTTGAATTACAACCCATAATTCTCCTAATGGTTCTAAATGCGTATATGCACCATCATAAATTTTAAATACTACATCCTTACCTGCACGAATAGGTGGATTTGTTATTACTTGAGAAAATCTCATATCTTCGATTTTTTCAAATAAATCACTGTGATATACACAAGCATTTGTTGCATTATTAGTAATAATATTTTTTTGGTTTAAATTGAATGCTCTTTCATTTATTTCGCACATCACAACTTTTTTATCATAAAGCTTGGATACGACAATCCCGATTGGACCGTAACCAGCACCCATATCAAGAATAAGTCCTGAATCTTTCTTTGGAACAAATGTTTTAAGCATTACATAAGAACCGTAATCTATATAGTTTTTTGAGAAAACACCGGAATCTGTATGAAATATAAATTTGTGCTCCTTGAAATTGAATGTATATTCATTTGGTTTAGATTCAATATTTTCTTGTGTTTTTGAATAGTAATGATTATTATTCATAATGTTAAAAAAATGAGGACAAAAGTCCTCATATTTTTTTAGCGTGTGTAAAAATTACTTAACTTCTACAGTTGCGCCAGCAGCTTCTAACTTAGCCTTTAATTCTTCAGCTTCAGCCTTAGAAATCTTTTCCTTAACTGGTTTTGGAGCACCGTCAACTAAATCCTTAGCTTCCTTTAAGCCTAAGCCTGTAACTTCCTTAACAACCTTGATTACACCTAACTTAGCTGCACCAGCTGAAGCTAAGATTACGTCAAATTCAGTTTGTTCAGCAGCGGCAGCAGCACCAGCACCTTGAGCAGGAGCAGCAGCTACAGCAGATGGATCAATACCGAATTCTTCCTTCATAGCGTCTACTAATTCTTTGATTTCAAGAATAGTCATTTCTTTTAATGATTCAATAAATACTTCTTTAGTTAATTTAGCCATTTTAATTTTCCTCCGTATAATAATTTTTTAATAATATATAATTAGGCTTCTTGTTGTTTTTCTACTAACATATTTAATCCAATAGCTAATTGGCTTACTGTACCTAACATACCAGCAGCTAATTGAGTTAATAATGTCTCGTAAGATGGTAATTGAGATAATGTCTTTAATTGATCAAAGCTATAAACATCTCCATCAACTACACCTTTTAATACTTCTACCTTTGCATTTTCAGCACCCATAGCCTTGAATAAAACCTTAGCTGGAGCTACTACATCGTCGCTTGAGAATGCAACAGCGATTGGTCCTGTAAATACATCAGCAAGTTCATCATATCCACATTCCTTAGCAGCACGTCTAGAAATATTGTTCTTTAATACAGAAACTTCGCACTTGTTTTCGCGCATTTCTCTACGTAAGCCTTGGAAAGCTTCAACTGTTAAACCTTGATACTTAAAAGCAACTACTGCAGCTGAATTCTTAATTTTTTCAGCAACTTGAGCTACTTCATTTTGTTTAGTAATGATGCTTTCTTTCATCTTTACACCTCCGTTAAAAATTTAAAAATCTTCTTCTACCAAGGTAAAAGAAGATCTAATCTTTGTTTTCCTCGGTAGAGATTAAGGGCATATGCCCACCTACTGTCTTCGGTTATTATTAAATTACTTTGCGATTGAATCAGAGTCAATCTTAACGCCAGGGCCCATTGTAGAAGCAACTGATACATTCTTAATGTATGTTCCTTTTACTGTTGAAGGGCGAGCCTTAATAATAGCGTCATAAACAGTTTTTAAGTTTTCTTTTAGCTTTTCAGCGCCAAATGAAACCTTACCAATAGGCATTTGGATGTTACCAACCTTATCAGGACGGTATTCAACCTTACCTGCCTTAATTTCTTTTACTGCTTTAGCAACGTCCATAGTTACTGTTCCAGTCTTAGGGTTTGGCATTAAGCCTTTAGGTCCTAGAACACGTCCTAGTTTACCTAATTGACCCATCATATCTGGTGTAGCTACGATAACGTCAAATTCGAACCAACCTTGTTGAATCTTATTGATGATTTCTGCTTCACCAACAAAATCAGCACCAGCTTCTGTAGCTTCTTGTTGTTTTGCTCCACGGCAAATAACTAAAACCTTTCTAGTTTTACCAGTACCATTTGGTAACACGATAGCACCACGAATGTTTTGTTCAGCCTTACGTGGATCAATATTCAAACGGAATGCAACATCAACAGATGCATCAAATTTTGCTGTAGAAGTTTTACAAGCAAGATCTAAGCCTTCTAAAGCTGTATAAACCTTCTTTGAATCAACTAGCTTAGCTGCTTCAACGTATTTTTTTCCTCTCTGCATATTTATCCTCCTAAATGTGGTATAGCGGGAATTCCTCCCACAAGTTTAGGCTGTTATTAACAACCCGAAATTAGTCTTCAACAACGATACCCATATTCTTGGCAGTACCTGCGATGATGTTTGTAGCTGCTTCAATGTCATTAGCATTTAAATCAGGCATCTTCATCTCTGCAATTTCTCTTGCTTTTTGTCTTGAAATTCTAGCAACAGTGTGTTTCTTAGCATTTTCAGAACCTTTTTCAATTCCAGCAGCTTTTAATAATAAATCTGAAGCTGGTGGTGTTTTTACAACGAATGTAAATGAACGGTCTTCATATACTGAGATAACTACTGGCAATGTATATCCCATTTTATCCTTTGTTTTTTCATTGAATTGAGAACAAAAGCCTGGAATATTTACACCTGCTTGTCCTAATGCAGGACCAACTGGTGGAGCTGGATTAGCTTTGCCGGCTGCAATTTGTAATTTTACAACCTTTACAACTTTCTTAGCCATAATCGTTTCCTCCTTCTTTCAATGATGTGGTTAAGCAGACATTATTAGTCCTCCCACTCGCGTGTATACATACACGTGCTTTTACATTATATCAAATAGTATTTCCACCGTCAAGAAAAAATTATTATTTTGTCAAATCTTTTTTTCAA
>JALEQD010000007.1 GCA_022768655.1 Anaeroplasma sp. | reverse complement strand
ATTCAGATAAACCCTGCTCAATTTGATCCTAATGAAGAAAAAGCGCAAAAGGCATTACAAGCCCTCAAGGAGAAAAAGTCAAAATGATGAGCAAAAGCCCACGGCAAACAGTAAAACAATTTAAGAAAGAATTTGGAATCCATTCAATAACGAAAGAAACTCTTGAGAATATTATTCAACGACAGGGGTATTCAGTTGTTGAATTCAATCACATCTTTAATGATGAGAATGTGGCTACTCTCATCGACTCTCTTAACATAAACGATGATGCGTTACGCAGCCGTGGCTTTACCTATGAGGATAGAAATCACCGCATAGTATTTGTTCATGAAGACCTATCTGTTGACGAAAAACTTATTGTGCTTGCGCACGAAGAAGGACATATATATTGTAACCATATGTCGTCTTTGCCTGTTATAGGCAAAGATGTTCAAGAAGAATATGAAGCAAACGAGTTTTCCCACTATCTATTAAATCCGGATGTACCATCTAAACTATCAACTGCTGTATCAAAATACAAGATTCCGCTCATTATTTGTGCTATAATTCTTGTGGTTTCAGTTTCGGTCGGTTTTGTGGCTCATTCATTAAAAGCAGAAAAAAAGTATTATGGTGAATACTACATAACATCTGATGGCAATAGGTATCATGAGAAAAATTGCATTTTTGTTAAAGATAAAACCAACGTCCATCGTATGACGGAAGAAGAATTCGAGAGTGGCGAGTATGAGCCGTGCCAAATATGCTTACCATGACCGAATATGAACGAGAACTCTAATAGAAGGAGCGTAATATGGAAAACAAATATGTTGGAAAAACATGCCCGTTTTGTAAGACGGTATTCAAAGAGGACGATGCGATAGTTGTATGCAGCGTCTGTGATATGCCTCATCATCTTGCATGTTGGCAGGAGAATAATGGGTGTACGACATTTGGTTGCACAGGAGTAATAAAAGATTTTATTGGTAGTCCGGAAAAAACACCTGATATTGATCCAATCACACGTCATTCAGACACAATACAACCAAATAATGACGAGGAAATAAAAGGATTGGCACCTTCGGTTGAACCGGTAAAAAAGCAGGATAGATTTGAAACTCTTTTCAAAAGCGATAAAAGATCGATTCAAAAAGATTCTCCGGTTATTGTAGAAAATATTACGCTTTTAATTGATCATTCAACTGAAAAGTTAATGGCGCGTTGTAGCTTTAAGTGCCTTACTGATAAGCCCGTTATTGCTATGATGCTTGATGTATTATGCACCGATATTTGGGGAAATGTATTGAAGTCTGTCGAAGGAGTTCAACTTCTGGACTTGAAAACAAAAAAGGATGCTTCTTTTGGACAAAACACACCTATTGAAATCCCAGAAAAGGCTACACGCTCGATTGATGTTCGAATCAAAAAAGTTCTATTCGATGACAGAACTTCGGTTGAATGCGGAGACTTTATTTGTGTTTTGGATGAGCCGCAAACTCTTTTGGACTATTTTGGAAACCCAAATGTCGCGGAGCAGTATTCAAGAGAAACAACAAAAAAAGCCAAGTATGTGGTTCGGGATTATTCTGAATACTGGCAATGTACTTGTGGTGCCATCAACCGACAGGCAGAAAGTAGCTGCTCAGCTTGCAAATCCGAAAAATCCAAGCTAATTTCTATCCTTTCGGATCCTGCAATTGCGGAAAGAGCGGCAACCTATACTCAACTAATGCAGCAGAAAGCAGAACAAGAAAAGAAAGAAACTGAAGAACGCATTAGATTGGCTGAAGAGCAAGTAAAACGAGAGCAAGAAGCCAAAGAAGTTGAAATAAAGAAGGCTGAAAAAAAAGCAAAGAATAAGAAAAAAAGAAAAAAAGCATTTATTGTCATCACTATCATTCTTATTGTTTTGCTTGGACTTGGTTCTGTTGGTTATTTTTACGGTATACCGCTTTATAAATATAATAAAGCGTTGGACATGCTTGATTCGGGCAGGTATGATGCAGCATACGACGAATTCAAAGCCCTTCGTGGCTTTAAAGACAGCAATGATATGCTCAATGAATGCCAATATCAAAAGGGACTTAAACAACTGCAAAACGGCAATTACAAAGATGCTTATAGTCTATTGCTTGAATTAGGCAGTTATAAACTGAGCCAAAACAAATTGGACTCGTGCATTTTAGAATGGACTGATGCTATTTTGAATGCTAATTCCGAGTCAGACTCGATTTCCTTCAAGAACACGGTTTCGTTATCTTCGTCGCAGGCAACTGCAGTATATAACAAAATTATATCGTATATTGAGGATCACAATGAATTCGATTTTTGGGATGACTATTGGCATTTTACAAGTAATTCTGCAAGAATCCTCAATCTATTAGAAAGCATTCCTTCAACATATGGCGATTCAAACAAACTGATAAAATTTTTTAAGGATGCCAAAACCGGAGATATCCATCCTGTTCAGGATTGGATCATTAGCAATAAATCACTGATGGAAAGCCTGTGGAATTATGGTTTTATGAAAGACTTTGCTCAAGATGACAGTATGATTGCAGCTACATTAACTGGTTATTGGGAGACCTTGGACGGGAACTATAATATAAGTTTTACCGTTAAAGAGGACGGGGTAATTAATTGTTCGTATAATCTTCCAAGGCCAACTCAGCCTTCAAATACCGCATATTATTCAATCAAATCAATGATTTGGGTGTGGACCGATAAGGACGATAACGTACTTACAAATGTATACAGAATAAGTTTTGACAGTTTTAATATTATAAAAGTGTACTGTTATAGTAACAGTAAAACTTATACTCTATATAGATAAAAAGGACAAATAGGAGGACAGTATGGACGATTACATTGGAAAGATATGTCCGTTTTGTAAAACGGAAATCAGGGAAGAAGATGAGGTAAAAGTATGTCCTTCGTGTGGCATACCTCATCACCA
>JALEQD010000228.1 GCA_022768655.1 Anaeroplasma sp. | reverse complement strand
AAAACTGTTCATCATATCGTAATCCTAGAAAGCGACCACAAAAGTCCTATTTCTCTCTTGTGGGATATTTGCGTGAGTATGAGGACTTTGAACGGCATATTTGACATAATAACCAAGCTCCGAAAGGTGGTTGAATATCGTGATGAATGTACGCCCATTGTCGTGGTTTATCAGATTACGAACATTCTCCAAGAAGATTACTTTCGGCTGAACCCTTTTGGCAATCCTTACAATTTCAAAGAATAGGTTACCCCGTGCGTCGTTGAAACCACGTTGATACCCCATAACAGAGAAAGATTGACAGGGAAATCCTGCGGCAATGACATCGGATTGCGGAACAGTTTTTTCGTCCACGCTCCGAATATCGGCTTCAACAAGCGTACAAGAGGGAAAATTGTGTCTGTATGTTATGCAGGCAAATTTATCGCATTCGTTCGCCCAAGTCACATTAAAACCTGCTTGCTCAAAAGCAAGGTCAATTCCGCCTATGCCCGAAAACAAGCTTACAACCGTAGGCTTATCCATTTCGCACCGCCGCTTCAACAACATCTGCGCACTCCGATAGGTGCTTCTTTATATCGTTACCCCAAAAGCGAATTACCGTCCATCCGTCAGCTTCAAGGGCAGCCGTAACTTCCTTGTCACGCTCCATATTGCGCTCTATCTTCGGTATCCAAAATTCTTGGTGGGACTTAAAATCCTTTTTGCGTTCCGACCAATTATACCCGTGCCAAAACTCGCTGTCACAGAATACGGCAACCTTTTTGCCGATAAAAGCTATATCGGGTTTACCGCAAACGGTGGTTACATTCTTTCTGTAACGCAAGCCTCGCCGCCAAAGCTCATTCATCAGCGTAACCTCAATCTTTGAGCCTTTGTTCTTAACTTGACGCATATTGAAGCTAATTTGTTCGGGGGTTTTCTTGCTCATAACATCACCATTCTTGAATAAACACATTACACCATAATAATTATACACCGGATTTCTCTTTTTTTCAATATGTTTTTCTAATTTACTATGGTTTCTTTATTTTTTCTCTTTCTGCAAGATTGATTACTGTTTTTCCTCTTTTCTCTGCCTTGTTCACAAACTGCGCAGCTCCACCCCAATCGTGCGTAATATAGCACACAACGGCGTCGCACTCATTGACCATATAACTGTTGCTGAAC
>JALEQD010000152.1 GCA_022768655.1 Anaeroplasma sp. | reverse complement strand
AAATTCTAGGTATGCCATTGTTCCAGTAGCATCCTGAGTAAGTGTTTGATCTATCTTTATACTCATTTTATTATTTTCTAAATCCTCAGAAACCTTATGAGCATCTAAAATTTTATATGTCAATGTCTTCTTCATTTTTTTGCTCCTTTTAAAAAATATTATATAACCGATTATAACACAAAAGCTTTAACTATAAAACTAAAAAAGGAAAAAATTGCATTAAATTTTAAATAATAACAAAAAAATGCTATTTTATATTTGTTTTTTCAAAAAATACATAATAATTGTCAATATATTTGTAAATATATAAATATTAAAAAAGCCGTTAACGAGTGGGCGGCTTTAGTTTCATCAAGGTTCAAATCTAATTCATTTTTGTATCTTTAAAGAAAGAAAATATCATTTATTTTAATTATTTGTAATATCTTTCAAATATAAATTCATTTTATTCTTAACAACTCTATAGAAAATAATTAATAGCACTAATAATACTGATGCTGTTATTAACCAGCTTATTGGATATGATAAGGCAAGCCATTCTATATTATTAAATTGTTCTTGAACAAATATTGTATAAATCCAAAAAATTCTAAAAAAGCAAGTTCCAATTAACGATACAATTGCTGGAATTGCTGAATAGCCTAGTCCTCTTAATGAATAAGCAAATAAATCCATAATACCACAAAGATAATAGGTTGTAGCAATTATGGTCAAACGTTTCTTGGCATACTCTAAACCATAAAAATCATCTTTTAAATATAACAAAATAAGCTGATCATCAAACATAAGAATAATTCCAGAAGAAACAAACCATACAATTAGTATAATTGAAAGCGAATATAATATACATTTTTTTATGTTTTGTATTTTTTTGGCACCATAATTTGCTGAAACAAACGCAATACAAGCATGACAGCTTTGATTCATAGCCATCCAAATAAATGATTCTAATGATGCTGATGCACCATTTCCATCTAATACTGCTGTTCCTAAAGAATTAACACTAGATTGAATTAATACATTAGAAATAGACATTATTACACTTTGTAAACCTGTTGGTAATCCAATTTTTATTATTTCTATGGCTTCCTTTTTATAAATTTTAAAATTTTTAAAATCAAATTCAAAAAAAGACTTATTTTTAATAATTGAAATAAAAACAAGTGTTGCTGATACAGCCTGACTTGAAATTGTAGCTATAGCTACTCCACCAACATCAAGATGTAATACAATAACCAAAAATAAATTCAATAAAACATTAATCAAACCTGATATAGACAAAAATATAAATGGTCTTTTTGTATCACCAATAGCTCTTAAAATTGCAGCGCCAAAATTATAAATCATTAGAAATGGCAAACCCAAAAAATAAATAAATAGATATTGACTAGATAAATCTATAACATCTGCTGGTGTTTTCATCCAAGCAAGAAATATATGTGATAATGACGCTCCAAAAATTCCAACTACAATACCTATTATTATTGAAAATGACATTGCAGTATATACTATTCTTTCAGATTTTTGCTTATCATCTGCTCCATAAGCTCTTGCCATTAATACATTTGCACCAACGCTTAGTCCCATAAATAAATTAATTATTAGGTTGATTAATGCATTTGTTGCTGAAATTGCAGCAACTGAATGCTCAGATCCAAATTGACCGCATACAATTAAATCACAAGCAGTATATAAAAGCTGTAATAATCCTGCAAATATTAGTGGAATAACAAATATCCATAGTTTTTTATATAAATTACCTTCTGTTAAATTCATTTCATTCTTCATAAAAAATTACCAACTCTATAATAATATTCAACAAACAATATTATAGCACTAATAATTTAATAATAAATATAAAAAAACTATCATTTTGATAGTTTCTTTATCATTTCAAAGTATTTATTTACTCATACACTTAATAATTAACATTTTACATTTGTATTTTACTACTATTTTAAATTTTGTAAATAAAAATATCGTTTTATAATTGATTACCAAATAACAATACGCTTACTTGGAGATATATACATTTCATCTGTTTTCTTAACATTAAATGTTTTATACCATTCTTCAAAATTACGTGGTGTAATATTTGCACGTAAAATAGCAGGACCATGAACATCTACTGATAATAATAATTGAAGATATTCAGGCTTAGCCTTCATACACCAGATTTTTGCCCAGTTTATGAAATATTGTTCATAATTTGCATTTTCCATTCTAGACATTATATCAAGTGTTACAGCCATACCACCATTATCAGCAATATTTTCTGATACAATGAATGTACCATTTACCTTACCCCAAGGAAGCTCAATGCCATCAAATTGTTTAATCATTGCTTTAGTTTTTTGATTAAATTTCTTATTGTCCTCTTTAGTCCACCAATTATTTAAATTACCATTTTCATCACACTTAGCACCATTATTATCAAATGCATGGCTTATTTCATGTCCAATTACAGCACCAATACCACCTAAATTTTCGCTTCTAGTTTGCTTAATAGAATAGAATGGTGCTTGTAATATTGCAGCTGGGAAGGTAATATCATTCGCTGTAGGATTATAACAAGCATTTACCATATGACCTGGCATTAACCATAGGTTTTTATTTACTGGTAAAGTAAGCTTAGAGAATGAATGCTCTTTATATATTCTCATTAAGCTACAAACAATATCATATAATGATAAATTAGTGTCAAAAACTAATTTATCATAAAATTCATCTACTTGATCAGGATAACCCATTTTTACCTTCATAGTTGAAAGCTTTAGAATTGCCTTTTCCTTTGTTGATTCAGCTAAAATTTCATTTTCCTTAACTCTCTTTTTATATGTTTCAATGATTTCATGTACCATTTCAACAACATCTTTTTTAGCTTCTTCTCCAAAATACTTTTCTCCATAATATAAGCCGATTGGTTCTGCATAGAATTGACCTGTTAATTGATAAGCAAACTTTTCAACTGAAGAAATTTTATCAATACCTGATAATGCTCTACTATATGTAGAACCAAGTTCTCTTAATTCTTCACTTAAAACACTAGTAGAACCTAGTAATTCTGTTACATAAGCCCAATGCTTATATAATTCAAAATTTTCTTCATTAAATAATGTTTTAAAGCCCTTTAAGAAACGTGGTTCAGCAACAATAACAACCTCTGGAATAAAACCAAATAAATTATTTAATAATTTCTTAAAATTAATAGGCTTCAATAATGAAGCAACTCGAGAGGTTTTCATTGGATTATAGCATTTTGTATATTCGCTCCATTCCTCTCTACTTTTTACTAATGTTGCAATAATAGCATCAAATTTTAAAGTATCTTCGATATATAAAGATTGTTCTTCTGTAGTTAATTTAGAAAATTTTAATACTTCAGCTGCCATATTTTTCCAAATACCTAAAATTGCTTCTCTTTGAGCAGCCATTGCTTCACTATAATATACTGTATCTGGTAATATTACTCTTGGTCCTTGTAATGATAGACAATGCTTATTTGTATCCTTCATATCATCATCTACACTAATATTAAATGGTAATGGGAATCCCTTTAAAACAAATTCCTTCAAATTACGATTTAAGCTAGATATAGTTGTTAATTTTTTAATTTTTTCGATATTTTTCAATGCTGGCTTAACGCCATCCTTTTTTCTTCTTTTTACATTTTTGAAAGCCTTATATAAATCGCATGCTCTTTTTAAATGATCATTTGGATAATTTTCTTCCTCACACATCTTATTTAAGTCTTCGATTAATAACTTTTCTACATCATCAGCTAAATCAGCAAATCCACCTGTTACTGGCTTATCCTCAGGAATAACTGCTTCTTCTAGCCATTCTTGATTTACATAATTATATAAATCATCTTGAATTCTTATTTTTTCCATTTTGTTATTCGCTCCTTTTTTATTAATATAATTATACTCTTAATTGAATAATATAGCAAATTATCTTTTTCAAGATAACGTAATATCACTTTTATGATTTTATAATATTATTCTATAATGTTTTTGTGTCATGATAATCGTTTACATCCAATTCGTTTTACCTACACAAATTATAATTTATATTTTACCAATAAAGTATTTCAGCTTTTACTTATTTGTTATTTTTTAGTTCAGGATATTCATTTCCCATAACCCAAATATTTTCAAAATCAAAGCCAACAAATGTATCTTTATTTTTTAATTCTTCTTTTGTAATATTATTAGTTATCTTGTAAGTAGGCATACTCTTGTAAACTAGGTGATTTGTAACAATATAATTACATGGTGAATAAGTATTAACTAAATCACTAACACAATAATTATTTTCAAAATGAACCTGACAATTATCAAGCATATCAGATGTTATATCGATTCGATATTTTTCCATTCCGGCACTATAGCTTGGTGTAGACGGACATTTATAATCTTCTTTTATGTGTGTACATGAAAAATTATCATATACCAATCCAACCAATGAGGTTTTGAGATCG
>JALEQD010000224.1 GCA_022768655.1 Anaeroplasma sp. | reverse complement strand
TCTGCCTTAACCATCTTTGAAGCTTCTGGATGATCTCTATGTAATTCAATAGCATCAAATGGACATTTTGTAGTACAAATACCACAGCCTATACAACGATTTTCATCTACAATTGTCACACCACAGCCTAGACAACGCGATGTTTCCTTTTTGATTTGTTCTTCTGTTAATGTTTTATGTGCATCCTTGAATTTATCTTCCACATTTTCATCCATTCCTGCTTCTTGTCTAGAAGAATTATCATAGCTTTCTACTAAAATATCATCAGTATTTAATTGAATAAATTCTCTTCTATTTCTACCAATTGTCATATGACCATGCTGAACATAGCGATGAAGTGACTCTGCAGCCTCATGTCCTTGAGCAATTGCATCAATAGCAAATTTAGGACCTGTAAATACATCACCACCAACAAAGATATCTTCTTCAGCTGTTTGATATGTCAATGTATCAGCAATTGGGCTATTTCCACGACCAAATTCAACCTTAGTGCCCTTTAATAGCTCTCCCCATTTTATAGATTGACCTATAGCAAAAATTACTTTATCTGCTTCTAATGTAATCGTATCCTTTTCATTGTAGATTGGGGCAAATTTTTTATTTTCATCAAATACTCTACTACATTTCTTGAACACAATTGATTTGACTTTACCATTTTCACTAATAATTTCTTTTGGACCCCAGCCACAATTAATAATAACACCATCCTCTAAAGCTTCTTTAATTTCTTCTTTAGAAGCAGGCATAATATCACGTGATTCAAGACATAGCATTGTTACCTTTTTAGCACCACTTCTTGCGGATACTCTTGCTGCATCAATTGCGACATTTCCACCACCTACAACAACAACATCACCAGTAACCTTTTCATTTCCACAATTAGCTACCTTTAAGAAATCAACCGCTGTAGTAACTCCTTCGCTATCCTCACCAGGAATACCAGGTAGTTTTCCACCTTGACAGCCTATCGCAATATAGAATGCTTTATAGCCTTGTTCTTTAAGCTCAGAAATAGTAATATCCTTTCCAACCTCAACACCAAGCTTTATCTCTACACCCATTTCCTTCATAATATCTATTTCTGCTTGAATAACATCCTTTTCAAGCTTATATGAAGGAATTCCATAGGTTAGCATTCCACCTGGTTTTTCATTTTTTTCAAACACAGTAGGATAATATCCCATTTGAGCTAAATAGAAAGCACATGATAATCCTGCAGGACCAGCACCAATAATGGCAATTTTTTCCTTCCATCTTCCACGATTTGAAGCAACAACAATTTCTGGAACATAACGTGTTTCAGCATTTAGATCTTGTTCAGCAATAAATTTTTTTATCGCATCTATAGAAACAGCCTGATCTATTGTACCTCTTGTACAAGCATCCTCGCATTTTCTATTACAAATTCTACCACATACGGCAGGAAATGGGTTTTCTCTTTTTATAATCGCTAAAGCGTCACGGTATTTTCCTTGTGCGGCTTTTTTAATATATCCCTGAACAGCAATATGAGCGGGACATGCAGTTTTACAAGGTGCAGTACCTGTTGTATGGCAATTAATTCTATTTTTATCTCTATAATCCTCATCCCATTTTGTTTTATTCCATTTTAATGGACGAGTTGGTAATTCTTGTTTTGGATACTCTACCTCTTCTCCATTAGCTTTACAAAGCTTTTGTCCTAATTTCAATGCACCTGCTGGGCAATACTCAACACATCTACCACATGCAACACATTTTTCCCTATCAACATGAGCACGATATGCAGATGCAGACATATTAGGAGTATTAAACAACTGAGAT
>JALEQD010000118.1 GCA_022768655.1 Anaeroplasma sp. | reverse complement strand
CAACATCAATCTTTCCTTGAGAAATATCGATTTTCAAATCATCTGTTCCCCATTGATAAAAATTTGTAGTAGCTAAAAGATCAATACATCTATCTATTTCTTCTGAATTAGTAGTATTTAAAGAATAACCATAATATAGCTCAGCACAGGCTAGGGCATCTCTAGATGCACTATACATTGCTACTTTTGAGCCTTCTGGTAATAATTCATGGTCAAATAATACCTTAAAGCCGTGCTCATAAACTGCTTCTTCTACACCTTCTATTCTTTTAGAATACATTATACCTAATGAACCCCAAAAGTATGGAACATAATAGCCTTCATAATGACTACAATCATCACTATTCATAAGCTTTTGAAGCTCTTCTACAAATAAATCATCTCTATAATTAGATAATTTTGAATAATCAAGCTTGTGTAATAAGCCATTTGATGCCATTTGGTCAACCATATAATCAGAAGGAACAACTAAATCATATTGAGCTGTTTTATTTTGAATATTAAAAAGCATTTGCTCATTAGAATCAGTTGTCGCAACACGAACAGATACTCCATATTCCTCTTCAAATAAAGAAATAACATCTTCGCTAATATAATCACCCCAATTTAATATCAGCAAATCTGATTTCTTTTCATCACATGATGTCAGTGTTAGCATAATAATTAAAGAAGCAATAATTATATAAATCCTTTTCAATTTACTTTGCCCCCTTATTTTTTTTATTAAATGAAACAATTTGATAAATAATGATTCCTAAGAATGTAATAAGCATTAATACTGTATTGTATGCACAAGCTTGATTCCATTGTCCATTTCTCATTGTTTTCAAATTTCCATATAGCCAGGTTGAAAAATTATCATTACTTCCACTGACAAAATATGTAATTATAAAATCATCAATACTCATTGTAAATGCTAAAAGCATTCCAGAAAAAATACCTGATTTAATATTAGGCACTACAACCTTTATAAGCGCATATATTGGACTACAGCCTAAATCTAATGCTGCATCAAATAATGAATTATCATTATTTAATTTAGGTAAAACAGATAAAACAACATAAGGAGTTGAAAATAATATATGAGCAATAAGTGTTGTTACAAATCCAAATTTTGCAATAATATTTGTACCAAGTAATATAGATAAGCCTTGAAAAATGATTAATAGAAAGGCAGCTGTAACAATATCCGCATTTAAAATTGGGACATTATTTAAGATTATTAATTTCTTTTTTGCCTTTTTTGATAAGGAATTAATACCAATCGCAGATAATGTACCAAAAATTGTTGAAATTATAGTAGATAAAACAGTAATCTCTAATGTAAAAATAATAGAATCTCTTAATTCACCATTAGAAAATAAGCTTCCATACCATTTAAATGTTATAGAATTTAATCTATAACCTAGTGGGTCAGTCGAAATACTTGTAAGAGCCATTACTAAAATTGGTAAATATGTAATTACTAGTACAAACACACAAAATAATACAACAAATATTTTATAGCTTTTTTCTTTTGCTATTTTAGAAAGTGGTTTAGCAACTATTATTTTATTGTCATTCATCATAATAATGTTTCACCTTCCTCATCTACCTTAGAAATAATATATAAGCTACCTAAAACAAAAATTACAATTACTAAGCTATACATGCTTCCAACATTATAAAATGTTATATAATTTTTAAATTGTCTTTCAATTAGTTGTCCTACCATTGAATAATTAGGATCTTCTTGAGTAACAATCTTTGGAATAGTAAAGCCCATAGCGGCAGGTAAAAATACCATCATAATTCCAGAATATATTCCTTTTGTAGAATTAGGTATAGTGACCTTGAAAAATGTTTTAATTGAACCAGCACCTAAATCATTTGATGCTTCAAATATTGATTTATCCATTTTTTCTAATACTGTATAAATAGGAAAAATCATAAATGGTAAATATACAATTGTCATTACCGCAATAATTTTTACATCCTTAGCATTTGACAAATTAATAGTAAAATTAAATACATTTGTGAAAAAACTATTTTCACTTAGTAATCTATTAATTGTTTGAACTCTAAGAAGCATATTTGTCCACATTGGCATTATAAATATAAGCAATAATAAATATTTGTTTTTTATATTAGATCTAGAAATAAAATATGCAATAGGATAACCTATCAATAAGCATAGTAATGTTGCTATAAGGGCATAAATAATTGATCTTGAAAATGCCTTTAGAAATGATAGATCTATTAATGCATTTAAATTTGCACATGTAAAATGAAAATCAGAAAAATTAAATGTATAAGCAGAAAATGTTTCAATTGTTGAAAATGCAAATATAACCATTAATATTAATGGGATACCAGTAAAGATAATCATCCATACTAAATATGGTAAAGAAAATTTTTTAAACTTACTCATTTATCTTCATAAGATGAATCTCATATGGATCGACATTAAGACCAATCTTATCTCCTACCTTAGCAATTTCATAATCATGAATTACAAATTCCATTCCATCAACTAAAGCACAAATCTCAAAATGTACCCCTTTAAATACAATATCAGTTACTGTTCCTACAATTTTAGCATCCTTTGGATCAACTCTATCAAAATCCTCTGGTCTAATAACTACATTACATTTTTCATCTACTTCAAAATTTTCATCAACACACTCAAATTCCTTGCCCATAAATTCAACAATTTTATTACCTTTATATACACCAGGGATAATATTAGATACACCAATAAAATTAGCTACAAATGGATTTTTTGGTTCATTATAAATATCTTCTGGAGTTCCACTTTGCTGAATTACACCATGATTTAATACAACGATCGTATCAATCTTTGTTAATGCGTCCTCTTGATCATGTGTTACAAATACAAAGGTTATACCTACCTTTCTTTGCATCTCCTTTAATTCAT
>JALEQD010000116.1 GCA_022768655.1 Anaeroplasma sp. | reverse complement strand
ATAACAGATGTAGATAGTAAAATTCCTCATACTTGGTCAGATAATGTATGTACTGCTTGTGGATATGATGCTGGTGGTAGTAAAGGATTAAGTTGGACTTTAGATTCTGAAACAAATTCATATACTGTAACTGGGTATGGTACTTGTTTAGATACTGAAGTAACAATTCCGAAAACATATAATGGATTGCCTGTAACAGCTATAGGTTCAGGTGCATTTAAAAAACAATCTACTATAACAAATATAATTATTCCAAAAGGCATTGTTTCTATTGGTTCTAGTGCATTTGAAGGATGTAATGATATTACAAGTATTGTGATACCTGAAGGAGTAACAGTGATTTCAAGCAGTTTGTTTAAAAATTGTTATAATCTTAAAGAAGTAGATTTACCTAATAGTATAAAGTATATCGGTACATATGCATTCTGTTCAACTGATATTAGGAATATAAAATTACCTAATGGCTTAGAAAAAATAGATGGTTATGCATTCCGATCATGTGATCTAGAATCAGTAGTAATCCCAAATTCTGTTACTGAAATAGGATCATATGCCTTTAGCTACTGTGGAGAACTTGTTGAGGCTACACTGTCAAATAGTATAAAAAATATTTCAACTGGTATTTTTTCAAATTGTATTAAACTCATGATTGTTAATTTATCTGATGGTATAGAAAGTATTAGCACAGCAGCATTTGGTAATTGTTTCAATCTTGTAAATATAATCTTGCCATCAAGTTTAAAAGAAATTGGAGCCTGTGCATTCCAATACTGTTCTTCACTTAAAACCATTGTTCTACCTGAAGGATTAGGAAAAATAGACTCTGAAGCATTCAAGTATTGTGTTAGTTTAAAGAATATCAATATTCCTGATAATCTAATAGAATTTGGTACAAATGTATTTTTGGAAGCTAATGATTTAGAATATAATGTTGTTGATGGTGCAAAATATTTAGGTAATATTTTCTGTGGTGTAATAGATAAAACAAAATCAGAATATACAATAAATCATACGACAAAATTTATTTTAGATCATGCGTTTGAAAACTGTTCTAATCTTGTAAGTATATCTATACCTGACAGTGTACTTTGTATCGGATCATATGCTTTTAAGAATTGTTGTAGTCTTAAAACAATTGAATTTTCAAAGAATATAAAAACATTTAGCACTGGATTATTATATGGTTGCAGTTCATTAACAACTCTAGAAATTCCAGAGGGAATTACAATAATAAAAGCAAATGCTATTCAAAATTGTACTAATTTAAGAAGTATTATTATGCCAAATAGTTTAGAAAAAATTGAATACTATGCAATATATCAATGTCCATCACTTACAAGTGTTAAGATTGGTAGTGGTTTGAAAAATTATAATACTGGTATTTCTCAATGCAATAAGCTACTTGAGGTTTATAATGGTGGAACAGAGGAATTAAACAGCGCCTATCTTGGGTCACCTTTATGTATTTATAATAGTTTAGATGAAAAAAGTAAACTAATAAAAGATGAAAATGGCTATGTATTCTATAAAGATGATAATGAAAATATGTTCCTTGTTGATTATGTCGGCAGTGAGAATGAGATTGTTTTACCAACACTTGCTGAGAATAAAACA
Organism: Anaeroplasma sp.; assembly: GCA_022768655.1. Lineage (GTDB taxonomy): Bacteria > Bacillota_I > Bacilli_A > Acholeplasmatales > Anaeroplasmataceae > Anaeroplasma. The sequence goes on along the minus strand of JALEQD010000116.1, from coordinate 1,782 downwards.
TATAGTATTTACAAATATGCATTTAGTAATTATACAAGACTTACTAAGTTAACCATACCTAGTTGCGTAACAGAAATACAAGATAATGCTTTCTTAAACTGCTATAATTTATTAGAGATTAAGAATGAATCTTCATTAACAATAACTACTGGTTCTACAACTAATGGTTCAATAGGACTATATGCATTATATGTGAATGTAGAAGGCAGTGTGTTTACTGTAGATGAAAATGGCTTTGTCTTTAATACAGATAGCAATGGTAATATCTATCTTGTAGATTATCTAGGAAATGAAGCTAACGTTACTCTTCCTACACTTAGCGATGGTAAAAAATATAGTATTTATCAGTATGCATTCTACGACAATATAACAATTAAAAATATAATAATACCTAATTGTGTAACATCAATTGGTGCTTATGCGTTCTATAATTGTAATATGATAGAAAGTATTGTTTTACCGGATAACTTAACATTAATTGGAGATTACGCGTTTAGCAAGTGTTTTTCTATGAAAACTTTAACATTTGGTAGTGGTAAACTTTCAATTGGTAATTATGCATTTTTTGAATGTGGATTAACTAGTCTTAATATTCCAAATAATATAGTTTCTCTTGGTAAATTTGTATTTGCCGAATGTAATTCACTTACTAATATTAGCCTTGATTGCAAAACTACAGGTGTGAGAATGTTTAACAAGTGTACTTCATTAACTGATGTTATTATTGAAAATAATGTTCAAACAATGAGTGGATATTTATTTTACAGTTGTACTAATCTAAGAAATGTAACAATTGGAAATAGTGTAACTACAATTCGTGATAATGTGTTTAGCTATTGCTATTCTTTAGAAAATATTATGATACCAGATAAAGTTAATAATATGAATACAAATACATTCTATTGGTGTATAAAACTTAAGCATGTAACAATTGGAAATGGTGTAAGTGAATTAAGGTTTCAATTTTCTTATTGTTATTTACTTAAATCTATTGTTATAGGAAGTAGTGTCAATAAAATAAATAGCCAAGAATTTCAAAATTCAAAATACATCGAAAATGTTTTTTATTATGGTACAAAAGAAAAATTTAGTAATATAAGTATTGGAAAATATAACGAAAGTATAATCAATGCAAGAAGATTTTATTATTCTGAAACTGAACCTAGCTTAAATGAAGAAGGTACAGCTTATGATGATAATTACTGGCATTATGTTGATGGAGAGATAGTTGTCTGGACAAAATAAGATATATAATATAATAGTTTGTTAATAAATACATATTTCTAAATTAAACACCTCATGAGAAATCTGAGGTGTTTTCATATATATCATATAAAATATATTTCAAAATATTATATACACAAAATGCATATGTATATGTATTTTATTTACACTTTGAATTAACAATAGATACATTTTCACATTCATTATATTAAAATGCAAGTATTTTTGTTGAATTGAATAATACTATATGGTATAATTTCGACGAAAAATCGATAATATTAATTATTGATTTTTAATATATTGTTATTATGAAACGATAAATTAACTTAGGAGTTGAAAATAATGAAAATTAAAAAGGTTTTAATGTTAATTAGTTTTTCAATTTTAGGATTAGTTACATTTACTTCATGTGGAAAGCATACACATGAATTTGAGTCAACATATTCTAAAGATGCAAGTGCACACTGGCAAAAGGCTATATGTGAGCATACTGATGAAAAACAAAATTATGGTAGCCATACATATGGTGAATTTGTAGTAACAAAGGAAGCAACACAT
>JALEQD010000086.1 GCA_022768655.1 Anaeroplasma sp. | reverse complement strand
GAATTGCGTTGTTGTTCGCTTCTTCTTTTTTTATTTCGTCATATACAGTTTTCAAAGACCTAAATTCTTGTCACTTTTTATCAGCGACTCCTATATATTACTACTTTATTTTTTTCTTGTCAACATTTATTTTTACTTTTTTATTCACATTTTTTTAAATCATTTATTTCCTCTAGGGTTAATAATCTATATTCTCCAAAATCTAGTGTTTCATCTAATTTTAAAGGTCCAAATTCTATTCTTTTTAAATATGTAACCCTACAGCCTACAGCCTCCATCATTCTTTTAACCTGATGATATTTTCCCTCTTTAATAATAATTTTACCTTCACCATTTCTTAAATTAATAAATTTCGCAGGCATACACATATATCCATCATCTAAGATAACACCATTTTCAAATAATTCATGTGCCTTTTTTGTAAATTCACCTTCAAATTTTAGATAATATATTTTATCAATATGTTTTTTTGGAGATAACAAATTATGAGCAAGCTTACCATCATTAGTAATAAGCAATAATCCTTCTGTATCCTTATCTAATCTTCCAACAGGAAATAAATTTCTTTTTTCATAACCAGAAATCAAATCTAAAACAATTGGATCATTTGCATCATATGTTGCGCTTATATATCCATCTGGCTTATTTAGCATAATATATATCATTTCATCATAACATACATTTTGATTAGCAATTACAACCTCATCATTTTTTTCATCTACCTTATAATCATCATCAGTTATTACTTCCCCATTTACCAAAACATATCCCTTACGAATATATTCTTTTACTTCCTTTCTAGAACCATAACCACAATGAGCAAGCATTTTATCTAGACGCATCATTATCTAAGCCTCCATTTTTAAAATACAATATCATTTCTCTAGTTAAAGATGTATTATTATCAACTAAATCAATTTCTTCTTTTTTAAACCATTTTGCTTCCTTTAATTCATCTACTTCTAATATTGGTGTATCATTTTCATCAATAACATAAGCAAAATAACCAGATAAAACACTACCACTTAATCCCCATGGCTGGCTTTTATAATATTCAATTTTACCAACATGTAGACCAACCTCTTCAAAAACCTCACGTCTTACTGTTTCCTCAAATGATTCTCCTATTTCAGTGAAGCCCGCAACAAGTGCGTAGCTTTTATATCCCTTTCTATATTTAGTTAGTAATATTTTATCATTATGTATCAAGCCAACAATTACAGCAGGATTAATTCTAGGGTAAACAATATTACCACAATCACATATCATACTACGTTCTTTTATACCAAAAGTAAGCCTTTTGCCACATCTACCACAATATTTGTTGTTTTTATACCATGTATATAAATGATAGCCAGTAATCATCGCAAATGCTTTTTCTCTATCATAAAAATTTCTAAATACATTGATATTTATAATTCCTTCTTTAGCATCATCTAAATTTATAAAATATCTATTTGAATCTATACTGAATCCATAAATTAAATTATTGGCATTAATATCCTTATACATAGGTATATCATTATTTATTAATTGAATATTATCATCTAGAAATGATAAAACATAATCATTATCGCTAGGACCTATAATCTTATAATCTAAATTAAATTTTCCGTTAATATCTTGTATCATATTTCTACTTCCTATATTTTTTAAGCATTTCTTTATCTTCTTTTGTAATTCTAAATGAATCATTCATTTTAGAGATTGCTTTATTGATAATCCAAGGATCTATATCTAATTCATTAAAATGTAGTAAAGAATATTCTCTTTGCTTTATTACACATTCACATAATAACCACGACACCGCCATTTTGGAATAATAACCATTTATTTTTACATTTTTTATCATAGAAAAAATATAATCCATATTATCTTCTTCTACAAAATAAAATAATAAAATAACAAATAAAACTCTTTGCTTATATTCTTCATTTGATAATGAAAGTTCATATATAAAATGCTTTACTTCATTTTTATGCTTTTTAATGAGTTTAAAATTACTAATTATTTGATCACACATTGCCCAATTATCAATTAAATTGATATATTTTTTAAACTCTTCAAAAGCATAATCCCAATCTTTAATATATCCAATCATAAATCCATGTATCATATCTTCTTCAAAAACTTCATGTTTTTCTTGAAAAAAAGAATATTTTTCTTCTTTAACCATTTCTTTCGCAATAGCTTTTATTTCATTTGTATATAATCCTATACATGGCTTGGCATTAGGAATAATCTTATTAATGTATAAAGAATTATTATTTGAATACTTTAAAAGCTTATCTAGCATAACATTTAACTCCTATAGCTTAAGATCAATTATTCTAAAGAAAATAAAAGAGAAATTGCTTTCTCTTTTAATCTCTAAATCCATTTGGATTATTTTTTTGCCAATTCCACAAATCTCTACACATATCATCCAATGTTTTTTCGGTTTTCCAGCCTAAAACCTTCAATGCTTTTTCTGCATTTGCGTAGCTTTCAGGTAAATCACCAGCACGTCTTGGTCCATATTCATATTTAATAGTAATATTATTTACTCTTTGGAATGTTTCAACAATTTCTGTAACACTATATGGAGTACCAGTTCCTAAATTAAATACTTCAACTCCATTATTCTTTAATGAATATTCAATTGCCTTTACATGTCCCTTAGCCAAATCAACAACATGAATATAATCTCTTCTACAAGTACCATCTGGTGTAGGGTAATCATTACCAAAAATTGTTAAATGATCTCTTCTTCCTACCGCAACTTGAGCAACATAAGGCATCAAATTATTAGGAATACCTTGTGGGTCTTCTCCAATCAAACCAGATTCATGTGCACCAATTGGATTAAAATATCTTAATAAAACAACACCCATATCAGGATTAGCCTTAGCAGTATCCTCTAATATTTGTTCCATCATAAATTTAGTCCATCCATATGGATTTGTACAAGTTCCTTTTTTCATTTTTTCAGTATATGGAACCTTATTTTCCTCACCATATACTGTTGCTGAAGAAGAAAATATTATCTTTTTAACATTATTTTCCTTCATACATTCTAGTAATGTTAATGTAGTATCGATATTATTTCGATAATATAGCTCTGGTTTTTGAACTGATTCTCCAACAGCCTTTAATCCGGCAAAATGGATTACCGCATCAATCTTATTTTCTTTAAAGACCTTATCCAATTTATCCTTTTCTTTTACATCAACCTCATAAAGTTTTACTTTCTTACCAGTTATTTTTTCTACTCTACGAATAGATTCTGGACAGCTATTATAATAATTATCAACTACAACCACATCATAGCCTGAATTAATTAATTCTACTGCAGTATGAGAACCAATATAACCAGCTCCACCAGCTAACAAAATATTTGCCATAATATTCACCCAATCAATAATATATTGATTTCCTTTCTTTATTATTAATTAACGCTTTTTACATTGATTATAATACCACAAATTCAACCAAATATAAAGCAAAAACAATTCACTACTATTTTTTTATTATTTTCTTTATATTATTATCTATCCTTTCTAAAGAATAATACATTATTTTTCTATCGTTAAAAGATACATAAATGATTATTTACTTACTCCAGTAGTTAAAGCACATACAGGTCCAAGAAGATTGCCATTAGGATTAATTAAAAAATAACAATATAAATATAAAAAATAAAGAACCTCTTAACATTTGATTTTTCAAAAATCAATATTATATTGAGGTTCTTTTATTATTTTATGTGATATATATTATTCTGTTCTTAACGCTACTACTGGATCTTTCTTAGCTGCTGATTTAGCTGGGATTAAGCCGGAAATAGTTGTTAATAGAATACTAATTAAAATCATAATAATTGCTTGATACCATGGTAAGGCTGCTATTGTATAAATACCTGCAAAATGACCTATAATTAGGTTAATAAATACTGATAATAAATATGTAATAGCAATTCCTAATACACCAGATGCTGTACCAATAATTAATGTTTCAGCATTGAATAGATGAGAAACATCCTTCTTTCTACCACCAAGTGAACGAATAACACCGATTTCCTTTGTTCTTTCAACAACAGAAACATAAGTAATAATACCAATCATTACAGTAGAAACAACAAGTGATAATGCTGTAAATGCTATTAATGCATAGGTAATAATTTGAATAAGAGTATTAACCATAGAAATTATTAATCCTATCATATCTGTATAATTTATTTTTAATGAATCATCAATTTCTAATATAGATAAATCTGTTAATTCATCACCAATAACCTTTAAATCTAGCATTTGCTTAACAGTAAGTGCTGTATCAGAATATGAAGGAGTAATTGCCTGTAATGAACCATCATCATTTAAAAGATATTTATCTGAAATGATTCCATCTACATTATAATTAGAAATTGCTGAATCTGATAAAAATTGTGAAATATCTTTTCCATAAATGTATGATTTTCCATCCTCTTCACGATAATCAACATAGTGATATGTGTATTCATTATCCTTTAAATCCTTATAATAAAAATCAATACCACTATAATCTAGAAGTGAAATAACCTTACTGTCAGTATCAACATGAACTGTGTTAACATTGATATTATTTGCTGCAGTTGTTAAATCAATATAAAAGCCCTTTGTATCTAATGTATATTCTTCTCCATTTATTGTTATCTTTGGATTTTTTACTACATTAGCATAATTATATACATCCTTTTCTACGAAAAGCTTAGAAACATCATTTTCCTCGACCTCTTCAGTCTTAACAACATATGTTCCCTCCTGGAATGTATATTCTTCTTTTATATATTTTGTCTCAGTTTTTCTATCGCTTTCAGATAATTGATTATATTCTTCTAAATCTATTTCAACCCATGTTTCTACTAGGCTTCCGTTAATTTCCATATTTTGTTTTTTATAATAGAAATCTTTTGATTTATAATCAGGCTTTTCTTCTTCGGATAAATTATTATATTCAATTTTTGAAATTGTTGTAGTATTTAAGATATAGGTATCTTCTGTTTTTTCATAGGTTACTGAATAAAATTTATCATTTTCTTCATCATATACATATGGAGTATATCCATTATCAGGAGAAATAACATTAGCATTTTTATCTAAGGCAACCTTATAGAATGATTGATTTTGAACCTTCATTAAATATTCATATTCACCATCTGAATTTTCATATCTATAAAGATAACCACCTTTATTTTCTACTTCCTCTAGGAAATTGAAATAAACATTTGAAGAATTAAATTCATCTTCAAAAATTATATATGAGGCAAGTGAATATGCATTTATAGAAATATTATCACTGATTTTTATTTGACCATCCATTGTGAATTTTTCACCAATTGTATCGGATAATTTTAAATAGAAACCAGAATTGTCTGTTTCATCGTTAACAATTAATGTATATTGATTACCTTTATAATCACTGGCAAATCCATCTGTTGTAATATTGACCTTAAAATATTTATTTGTTTCTGAATCATGATAAAAATAAACTAATATTTCCTCATTGTTTTCGTTTGTTGTTTTTCCAACATAAAAGCCATTTGTATCAACCTTATATAAATTTGAATCATTATTTTTATTCCAAATATCTAAATATTCAGTTAATTTATTTTTTTGTTCAAAATTATTACAATAAAAATATACAGATTCTGGATGCTTGCTACCACCTAGTTTTGATAATGAATAGGAAGAAACCTTCTTATCAGATGATCCACCTCCCATAAATTGGGCAATATAATCCATTATTGCCCCATTACCTGAAGTAAGATAATAGGTCTCAAATTCCTTTGATGAATTACCATCAAATTTGAAATTATAGCCTAATTCAATATTATATAATGTTTCACCTGAATCTCTTGCACTTTTGCAAATCTCTGAGTCATAATTACAATCTCTCATATGTGTAGATAAAGCATTTGTATAATATAAACCACCACTAGATAAGCATCCATATGATAATTCATCCTTTAATCTAACAACACATTTAACATTTAAATCAACACAATCCTCTGTTTTTTCAAAGGCTGCTCTTTTATAATTATCATATTTTGCATCAGTTTCCTTATTAAGTGTTCCATCAGAATAAGCACTAGCATAAAACTTATCTCCAAGCTTTTCATCTGTATCACCCTTAGTAAATACAATATCATTAGGATACCATGTAAATTTTTTCTTAGCCAATGTTTCATATGATATAGTTTCAGGAAGCTGTAAAGCAGGATTTTTTGAATAAAGCTCTGAATTACCAATTTTATAACAATAATTCAAAAATAACTCTTGTGAGAAATAACCATATTCTGCAAGCTCAAGGTCATTTAGTGTGTTACTATTTTTGCTGGCAACTGCGATTAATGAAGTTTCATCATTAATTACATCTTCAAAGGTCATTCCCTCCTCAAGATATAATATTTCATATTGATTCTCTAAATACTTAGCATTTGATGGAAGCTCAGTCATAACTGTAACTGAACTGATCATTGATGAATAATCAGCAAGCTCCTTAACGTTATTTAATACTGATGCATATGTTGCTTGAATTGCAGAAACACTCATATTGTGAACTATTCCATCACCAGTTTTAAAATCTGTATAAATATTTGGTGCGATTGAATATCCATATTCATATTGAATAAGCTCACAAGCATCCTCTGGCATTTTTGATAAAAATTTCATATATTCATCAGTAATCTTATTTGTGCTTGTAACACCATTCATGTTAACAAGTGTTTGAACTAAAGAATTGATAAATATTTGTGTTCTATCCTTTTCTGGATTTATTTCATTAGGCTTTGAGCTTATTCCTCCACCCATAATAGATGAATAATCTAAAGAGGATGTAGTAATATACACTGGATTTCCAGATAGCATATCATTTTCCATTTCATTTATATATCCTTGAACGCCATTTGAAACTGCTAATACAGTTGATACACCAACAATACCAATACAACCAGCTAAAGCAACCATAAAGGTACGCTTAAATTTGGAATGAAGGTTTCTTGCAGAAAGCTTAAACGCAGTCCAAAGACTCATTTTAGCTTTCTCCTTAGAAACCTTAATTGAAGCTAATTGAGTATCCTTTTCTGATTCTATCTTCTTTATTTCTTCTTCCTCTTCTAAAGGTGAATAAGGATTAGAATCCTCTAATACATTACCATCTAATAGCTTAACAATACGAGTTGAATATTGATAAGCTAAATCAGGATTATGAGTAACCATAATTACAAGCTTTTCTTTTGAGATTTCTTTAATCAAATCCATTATTTGAATACTTGTTTGCGTATCTAATGCACCAGTTGGCTCATCTGCAAGCAAAATTTCAGGTTCATTTACAAGTGCACGTGCTATTGCGACACGCTGGCACTGACCACCTGATAATTGGCTTGGTTTTTTATAATATTGATTTTTTAAGCCAACTCTATCTATTGCTTTTTTTGCACGCTTAATTCTTTCTTCCTTGCTCATACCAGCAATGGTAAGCGCAAGCTCAACATTTCCCAAAATTGTTTGATGAGGTATTAAATTATAGCTTTGGAATACAAAACCAATTCTATGGTTTCGATAAACATCCCAATCCTTGTCATTAAATTCCTTTGTACTTCTACCACTGATAAATAAATCACCACTAGTATATTTATCTAAACCACCAATAATGTTAAGCATTGTAGTCTTACCACAGCCAGATGGTCCTAAAATAGAAACAAATTCATTTTTTCTAAAGCAAAGATCAATTCCCTTTAATGCTTCAACCTCTGTATCAGCAACCTTATATATTTTTTTGATATTCAAAAGCTTAAGCATAAAAACACCTCCTTAACATCACGTTATCTAATTATATAATATATAATCAAAAAAAGACAAATAAAAAATATGTGAAATTATGTAACTTGCAGAAAAGCACTGTTAAAATGCATTAATTTCTATAAAATTAATATCATTTACAAATAAAGAAAATAATAGTATAATCTACCTCGTGTGAATTGGAGAAATTTTATGAAGAAGTATTTAACAATATTAATTAGTGCTATTATATCAGGATTTTGCATAACAATTGGAGTATGTGCATATTTAAATATGCTACATTTAAATAATAAGCTAGTAGGTTCATTAATGTTTGGCTTAGGACTATTTACAATAATTCATTTTAATTTTTGGCTATATACTGGTAAAGCAGGATTTGTTTTAGATAATAAACCAAAATATCTTATTGATTTAATAGTATGCCTAATTGGAAATTTAATTGGTGTAATTGTTTTATCAAGCATTATATCATTAACGAGATACGGAGCCATACTACACGAACAAGCAGCCTTATTAGTTGAACAAAAACAAAACGATACATGGTATTCAATATTTATACAAAGTATAATGTGTGGAATAATGATTTATTTAGCAGTTGCAGGTCATAAGAAATGCGAATATCCTCTAGGAAAAGTATTATTTTGTTTTCTAGCAGTATCAATATTTATTATATGTGGATTTGAGCATTGTGTTGCCAATGCTAGCTATTATACTTTCGCAAAAATATTTAATTTAAAAGTATTTTTCTATTTTATATTAATGATAATAGGTAATGCATGTGGTTCAATAATATTTGATGGTTTATTAAAATTAATAGATAAAATTAAAAGTCAGGAACAAAATTCCTGACTTTTAATTTTAATATTTAATTACTTAATAATTAATTCAGTTTCTTCATCAAATAAATGACAATGATTCATATCAAATACAAGTTTTAATGGTTGACCTGGAGCTAAATCATCTCTTGATGGAACTGATGCAATAATAGGATCTCCATCAATTGCAGTATAAATATTTGTTTCAGCACCTAAAAGCTCAGAAATTTCAACTGTAATATCTACTACTGCATCTGGATATACTTCAAACATTTCAGGCTTTTGCTCATCATAGATATCTTCTGGACGAATACCAAAAATGATTTCACGGTTTTCATAGCCTTGTTCACGTGCAGCCTGAAGCTTTCCTTCAGGAATACGGATAGTAAAGTTACCTTTTGATGAAACAAATGTTCCATTATCCTTTAGCATACCATGAATAAAGTTCATAGGAGGAGTACCAATGAATCCACCAACGAATACGTTAGCAGGTGTTTCATAAATTTCCTTTGGAGTACCAACCTGTTGAATACGACCATCACGCATAACAACGATTCTATCTGCCATTGTCATCGCCTCGATTTGGTCATGTGTTACATAAATTGAAGTACAGCCTAATCTTCTATGAAGCTTAGTTAACTCACCACGCATTGTAACACGTAGCTTAGCATCTAGGTTAGATAGTGGCTCATCTAGTAAGAATACATCAGCATGCTGAACGATAGCACGTCCTAATGCAACACGTTGACATTGACCACCTGATAATTGTCTTGGATAACGATTTAATAATGCTTCAAGACCTAAAATCTTTGCAGCTTCAGCAACACGTTGAGCAATTTCTTCTCTTGGCATTCTTCTTAATTGTAAACCAAATGCCATGTTGTTGAATACTGTCATATGTGGATATAGCGCATATGATTGGAACACCATCGCAATTCCACGATCCTTTGGATTTACATCATTCATTCTTACACCATTGATTGTAAATTCACCAGAAGAAATATCTTCTAGACCTGCAATCATACGTAGTGTAGTTGATTTTCCACATCCAGATGGTCCTACAAAAATAATGAATTCCTTATCATCAATATGAAGATTGAAATCAAATACTGCTTGTACACCATTAGGATAAATTTTATTAATATTAACTAAATCTAATTTTGCCATAATAGCCTCCTTATTTTATATTAATATTTTACCTCAATAAAGGGCTTTCATATATGTACAATATGCACAAAAAAAAGAAAGATTTTCATCTTTCTTCTATAAGCTTTATTAATATGTACATATCATAAAATTTTCTCAAATCAAAGCCAGTTAAGCTATAAAACCTTTCTAGCTTATAATTCATTGTATTTCTATGAACATATAGCTCCTTACTCGCTTTTGAAACATTCAAATCACATCTAGCAAAGCCTTTAATGAAATCCTCATTAATACCAGTATTTTTTAATAAAATATTAATTATTGTTTTTTTATTATTAATTGTATTAATACTCATTAATGCTGATTTTAGATTATAAGACCCTCTTGGTAATAATGGCAACAATTCTTTAGCAATAAATAATTCATCATTATACCTTTCTACTAATGTTTGAGTATATGCTGTAAAATTGTCCATAAGACCAATTGCTGCTGATTCAAATAGATTAATTATTTCTTCAATATTATCATATTCATATTGAAAAATAATATAATCTAAATATTTTTCCATTGTGATTCTTGTTCCAACAAGTCCCTTTAATAATTCTGTTAAAGAATCTAAGTCCTTAACATTTTTTACCATTGAAAACTGCATAATATTACCTAAAACACTTTATAATCATCATCTGATTGATCATTATAATTATTGCTTGAATTATCATCTTTAGAATCTATTTCTTCTCTTTTAATATAAACATAACTCAAATCATCATAATCATTATCATCAATAATTGTTTTTGTAGTAGTATTATCCTCATTTATTTTAACTAATTTTGTTTTACCAACATAATCAACTAGTGATCTTTTACTATTGATAATTAAAATAACTGAAGCAAGTAAAACTCCAAAAGAACCTAAAACCATATATAATAAAAATGTACCAATTAGTTCTCTAAATATTATATTTTTAGTTGTCAAATCTTCTCCATTTTTATTAACAACCTTAACCTTTACAAAAAATCTACCCAATGTTTGATTCTTCCAAAATTTTGGAAGGATAACTAAATATAAAACAACAAAAACCAAATCAAACGAAATTGTAATTAAAGTTCTGATGGCTACGATTTCGAAATATGAGCCTAGCGCAATATAAAGCTTATTCATATCAAAACTAGTATTATTAACTATTGAATTAAGATATTCTTCAAGATAACCCGTTATTTGTTCTACTACCAATGAAAGATAATCGGAATCATAATTAATACCTTTAAAAATCAAGTTAGTAAAAAAAGATAAAATCCAACCCATGACAACTATATCAATAAGGTATACTAATAATCTTTCTCCTGTAGTTGCTTCTCTCATATAAACCTCACATTCTATTTATTCATAAATATTATATTCATATAAACGTTGTTTCATTTATTTTATCACAATTTTTAAATAATATCGATATTTATTTATTAAAACTTTTAATTTGTAGATATCCATTCATACAATATACATTATTTTTTCTTTTCATTTCTAATTCTATTTCTTCCATCAATATATTGCTAAAATTATCAAACAAATACATTCCAAGGCTTCCAGGTATAGTATTAATCTCATTAATATAAATTTCATCTTTAATTTTAAAGAAATCTATTCTTATTATTCCTTTGCATCTTAATAATTCATATACTCTTCTACCTAAGGTAATAAATTTTTCTTCATCATCTAAAACTAATTTTTGATGAATCATTTTAAAAGATTCATTATATTTATCATCAAAAGAAAAATATTCACTTTTTTTATCTATTTTTTCTAATTTAGAATTACCATTTTCATAAAAGGCCATATTATATTCTAGAATATCCTTATAAAATGGCTGAATAATAATTTCATCACATTCCTTTAATGATTCTTTAGCTTTGATAAAAAACTCATCCTTACTAGAACAAATATTAATTCCTATAGATGATCCGCCATATGTTGGCTTTAAAATACATGGAAAATAATCTACTACATCTCCTATAATAAAATCATGTCTTGTGTATCTTTTTGTTTCAATTAATGGCAAATCATTTTTCAAATATTGGTATGTTGCGAACTTATCAAGCGAAATACTTGATGCTAAAATATCACATCCGACAAATGGAATATTATAAAATCTGCATAAAGCAGAAATAATACCATCCTCGCAATTTTCACCATGTACTGCAAGAACCGCACAATCTAGACTAGTAGATTTTATACCATGCTGCACAAGCATTGTTTTTTTTAGTTTTTTATACTTCTTGCTTTTAAAATCATTTAATGATAATTTACTTGCATCATATACATTTTGGTTAAAATCTATATAGATCATTTTAACATCATAAAAATTAATAAGTTTTCTTTTTACAGCATATGCAGTAATAATAGAAATCTCATGCTCCTTAGAATTACCACCAAAAATTATACCTATTTTCAAAAAATCAATCTCCTCAAATAAATGTCAGTAACATCATTTTCAATTAATAGGGCAGAACAAATATTTTTTGTAATTTTTTTATATATTTTCATACCCTCATTAAAATTTCTAACTAAATATACCTCTTTATTATATTTTTTTAATTCCTGATATAAATATAATTGTTCTAAAATACCAATCAATATTATACAGTCACATGAATCAACAATATATGGTATTAATTTTTTATGAATATCCTTTTTCAAATGTCCTAATTCTACAATTCCAGGGGTTAATAGTACCTTCTTGCCTTTTTGATTTTTTAATAATGCTAAAGCATTTTTAAAACCTAATGGATTAGAATTATAGGAATCATCTAAAATCACACCATTCTTTGTTTTTTTTACCTCAAGTCTATTCTTTTCTCCTTCTATCAATAGTAATTTATTCTTAGCAATATTAATATCATAATTAAAAAACAATAAATATGAAAGCACAGCTAAAGTATTTAATATTTGATGTATTCCATTTAATTTCAATTCTATTTTTATTATGAATTTATCATTATCATATAAATCAAATGAATTATCTGTAATATTTATCGCTTTATATCTTCCATAATTAAAGCCATATGATAATACAATCTTATTTCCATAATTATAATTTCTTAGATATTCATTTTCAAAATTAGCAATTATAATATTAGCATCTTTAATAATTTTCATTTTTTCTTTCAGAATATTATCAATTGTTTTAAAATTTTTTAGATGCATAGGTCCAATTTCAGTTATTATCGCAACATTTGGTTTTTTTAATCTTAATAATTCATCCATATCATTTTTCTTTGATACTCCATATTCAAGTATCAGCTTTGAATAAAGATTAAGATTTGTTTTTTCTAAAAAGCTTGCTATCCCTAAGGGAGTGTTAAAGCTTTTTGGTGGAATGACGACATTAGTATATTCAGACAAAACATCATAATATATTTTTTTAACAGATGATTTGCCAAAGCTTCCTGTTATCCCTATTACCTCATTTTTATAATTATCTAGCTTTGTTTTTGCTATATTAATATATTTTTTATTAATTCTTTTTGAAATCATACTATCAATTAATAAAGCTGGTAATGATAATAAATTAATAAACTGAAATAATAAAATATTTATATATGGAACTAATGATAATATAAAAAAATAAATAAGATATATAAATATTAATCGTATTATTCTAGGGGTGAATTTTAGTTTTATTCTAAAGAATATAAAGCTTAAGGAATATAACCATAATATTATAATCAAAAAATAGAATATAATTCCTTTAGTAAAATAAATAATTATAAATAAAACTAGCGGAATTAAATTATAATAGATAATGTTTTTTAAAAAATAAATATAATATTCTTTTTTACAATAATGACTTTGTTGATAAATTGTAAGACAAGAATATGATAAAAAAAATGAAAAAATAATAGTTGTTGTTAGCAATTGGTATCACTTAGCAAAAAGCTATTTAAAATAAGCATAAATATTGTTGGAGCATCAATGTATGGAAAATGTCCGCAATCATCCATTTCTATAAGCTCACTGTTTTGTATATTTTCCTTTATTTCATATCCTAATGATAAAGGTGTAACATCATCATCCTTACCATAAATTAAAAGTGTAGGAACATTAATTTTATTCATATAAGCCTTTAGATCTAAATTCACCGCATCAACAAGCATTTTTCTTTTGACATTATCAGAATCTATATAATCTTTAGAACCCATTTTTATTTTTATATGACATTTCTTTAATATTTTATATACTCTTATTTTTAATTTCTTATTAATACCTAGTTTTTGTTTAATGCCTGCTGAAGAAACTAATACTAATTTTGATACATCATACATAGAAGCATATAATATTGATAGTCTTCCTCCATATGAATGACCAATTAATATTGGATTTTTTATTTCTAATTTTATAAATAATTCATGTAAAATCATCGTAACATCTAAAAGACCTAAGGGTAAACCTATTTCTGTTTTACCAAAGCCTGGTAAATCTATTAAGTAGGCCATAAAGCCTTCTGGTAATTTATTTACTAATCTATCAAATGTATGAAGATTTGCACCCCATCCATGTAGAAAAACTACTGGCTTACCATATCCATATGTCTCATAATTAATGTCGATATTTTCTATTTTTATTTTCAAAATATCACCAATAGAATATATGAATTATTCATATAAAAAATACATAGAAAAAAAGGAGAACTATCTCCTTTTCTAATTATTTGTCCATATTTCAATGCCTGGAAATGTAAAATTTTGAAATTTCACACCATCAATAATATATATTGGCTCAATTAAAACATCTACCATTATATAGCTATCAGTAATTTCAACAACATAACAATTCTTATATTTACCATGAAACTTTTTTATATTAATTCCATCTATTGATGCATTGCTAGTTTTATTTTTTATTCTTTCAAGATGAGCATTTTTTAATCATATTTATAATATTAGGTGATAGCTCATTATCATCTTGATTAATAATCTCAAATTCTTCATTAATATTTTCATTGTTGTTGTAATAATATGCTATATTTAACAAATCATTCTTGTCAATCATTTTAGATTCATAGGCTTCTTTTATAGAAAGAAATTTCCCATTGGAAGTATTTGTTTTACATCCAGATAAAATAAAGCAAATGAAAAATAGAATCAAAATGAAAGTTTTTTTAATATATTTACCCATAATAATCTAATCAATTTCTCTTTTTTTACCCATAAAGAATAATGCTGCTGTACCTGGTCCTGAATGACTGCCAATTGTTGTACCAATATTAAATATTTCAACCTTATCCTTCAAATTCACAAACTTTTCTTCTACTAATCTTTTAATCTCTAATGCATCATCGATCGATCTAGAATGAGAAATATAGCATTTTCCACTATAATTTAATCCATCAATTGCATATTCTTCCATTTTTTTAACTAATTCTTTAATTACTCTTTTTTTAGAAATAACCTTTTGCTTTGGAATTAATAATCCTCTTGCATCCACATGTAACAAAGGGCAAATATGAAGTATAGTTCCAATTGTTCCAGAGGTTTTTGATATTCTTCCGCCACGAACGTAATATTTTAAATCAGTAGAATAAAACCAATGATGAATATTTAATCTAGTATCTAATGCATATTTATATACTTCTTCAATTGTTTTTCCTTCTTCTTTTAAATCAGCTAAATAATCCATAAGCATTCCAAAGCCTGAAGATGCACATAAAGAATCAACTAAATATATTTTTTGATTTGGAAATTCTTCTTCTAGTATTTTCTTTGCAGAATTAGCTGAGTTTATAACACCAGTTAAGCCTGATGATAATGTAACATGTAAAATATCTTTTCCTGTTGCTAATAAGGATCTGAAATAATCTAAAAATTCTGAAACATTAATTTGTGATGTTTTTGTTATTTCGCCTTGTTCCATTCTATTATAAAATTCATCATAAGATATAGATTGTCCAAAATCATCTTTATATTCATTTTCACCTATTTTAAAATGAAAATATGCTATTTCAATATTCCTTTTTTTATAATGCTCTAATGTTAAATCGCTTGTAGAACAACAGCTTAAAATAAAATCACTCATATTTCCTCTCTTTTAGCCAATTGAATCAACCATTTCAAGTTTAATTAATCTATTTAATTCAACTGCGTATTCCATAGGTAATTCCTTTGAAAATGGTTCAATAAATCCCATAACTATCATTTCTGTAGCCTCTTGTTCTGTCAATCCCCTACTCATCAAATAAAATAATTGTTCTTCATTAACCTTTGATACTGTTGCTTCATGCTCGATATACATATCACTATTTTTTCCTGTATTTGTAGGAATAGTATCAGATGTTGAAAGATTATCTAATATAAGCGTATCACATTCAACATGGCTTCTAGCACCAAGTGCATTTTTACCACAAGTTACCTCTCCACGATAATTAACCTTTCCACCACCGCGACAAATACTTTTTGAAATAATAGTTGAAGTAGATTTTTCACCTAAGTGAATCATCTTTGCCCCTGTATCTTGAAGCTGTCCTTCAGATGCAAAAGCGATAGAAACAGTTGTACCCTTTGAGCCTTTACCTTTTAAAATACAGGCAGGATATTTCATATTTAATCCAGAACCAATATTACCATCTATCCATTCCATATGTCCAAAATCATCAACTAGTGTCCTTTTAGTTACTAGATTAACTATATTATTTGACCAATTTTGAACTGTTGAATATCGGCAATGTGCATATTTTTTTACATATATTTCAACTACTGCCGCATGAAGAGAATCCTTAGAATATAAAGGTGCTGTACAGCCTTCTACATAATGTATATCAGCCTCATCCTCAACAATTATTAATGTTCTTTCAAATTGTCCCATTCTTTCAGAATTAATTCTAAAATATGATTGAACTGGCTTTTTTAGCTTTACTCCCTTTGGTACATAAATAAATGAACCACCACTCCATACAGCTGTGTTTAATGCAGCATATTTATTATCTGTATATGGAACGATTTTACCAAAATATTCTTTAACTAATTCAGGATATTTTCTTACTGCTGTATCAGTATCGCAAAAGATAACACCTAAATCATCTAATTCCTTTAAATTATTATGGTATACAACCTCAGATTCAAATTGTGTTGATGTACCTGCTAAATATTTAGCTTCAGCCTCTGGAATACCAAGCTTATCAAATGTTTCTTTTATTTCTTCTGGAACTGACTCCCAATTATTTTCAGTTTTCTCAGAAGATTTTATATAATATGTATATTCATTAAAGTCTATGCCAGATAAATCTGGACCCCAAACCGGATTTTCAAGTTTAAGAAATGCCTCATATGCCTTTAAGCGTATATCAAGCATCCAATCAGGCTCATTTTTTGCCTTTGAAATAAATTCAACTACCTCACGATTTAATCCTTTTCCCGATGTTAATACCGTTTTAGCATCAGTTGTAAAGCCATACTTATAATCCCCAACTATTGAATCAATTGATTCTTTATTTTTATCCATAAATTTCACCTCGAAATTTAACTACTTATTTGTCACTTCATTAATAGCTTGTTCTACTGCCTTCCATGAAAGTGTAGCACATTTTATTCTTGCAGGAAAATCTCTAACACCCATATAAGCAATAGCTTCTCCTAATGCTTCTTCATTCTTAGGTTCATTTCCTTTAACCATTTCATAAAAATCATTTATTAGCTCATGAGCCTCATCAACTGTTTTACCCTTTAAAACATCACTCATTACTGAAGCACTAGAACAACAAATTGAACAGCCTTTACCATCATGATGTATTTCAGATACTACTCCATCTTGAATATTTATTTCAACATTCATATCATCACCGCATGAAGGATTATTCAAATGTACAAAATGATATTTATCAGTTTTTAGTAATCCTTTATTCTTAGGATTTTTATAATTATCCATAATAACTGTTCTATATAATGTTTGTAAATCCATTTTGAGTTTCCTCCTAAAACATATTAAAGAAATCTACTGCATCACTTACACCCTTTACTAATTTATCAACATCCTCTAAAGTGTTATAAAAGTAAAACGATGCTCTTACAGTTCCTATAGTACCTAGCCAGCTTGTTATTAATTGTGCACAATGATGTCCTGCCCTAATACAAACATCTTCATTATCAAAAACAGATGCTGCATCATGAGGATGTACACCATCTATATTAAAGGAAATAATACCTGTTTCAGCATTAGGATTATATATTTTAACTCCTTTAATAAGTTTAAGTTTTTTTACAGCTTCATCCTTAAGCATTTTTTCATATTTACTAATATTATCTAAACCGATAGAATCTAAATACTGACATGCCTTAGCTAGCCCAATCGCACCAGCAATAATTGGGGTACCTGTTTCAAATTTATATGGTGTAGCTTTAAAAGTCATTTCATCCTTTTTAACTGTATCAGCCATATCTCCACCGAATTCTATTGGTGGCATTTTATCTAGTAATTCTTTTTTACCATATAATACACCAATACCTGTTGGACCACAAAGCTTATGACCAGAAAAAGACAAGAAATCACAATCAAGTTTTTTAACATCAATTTTCATATGTGGTACTGCTTGAGCACCATCAACAGAAACTATAGCTCCAACCTCATGTGAAAGCTTAATAATTTCTTCAATAGGAGTAATATATCCCATTACATTTGAGACATAATTTAAGGCAACAACCTTTGTTTTATTTGATAAAACACTCTTGAATGCTTGAATAGTAATTCTTCCTTCATCATTTAAAGGAACATATACAACCTTTGCTCCTGTAAGCTTTG
The DNA here is from genome assembly GCA_022768655.1 of Anaeroplasma sp. Classification (GTDB taxonomy): domain Bacteria; phylum Bacillota_I; class Bacilli_A; order Acholeplasmatales; family Anaeroplasmataceae; genus Anaeroplasma. The sequence goes on along the minus strand of JALEQD010000086.1, from coordinate 4,975 downwards.
CAACATTCATCCATGGCATATGTGAAGAGTGATGCTCAAGCTCACTTGTAATTATCTCATCACCTTCCTTTAAAAAGGAAAGTCCATAGCTTAATGCTACCAAATTCAAGGAAGAAGATGCACCACGTGTAAAAACAACCTCTTCAAAGGAAGCATTTATAAATTTAGCTATAATATCTCTTGCTTCTTCATATAAATCAGTTGCCTCATATGAAAGCTTATATACTCCACGATGTACATTAACACCTAGCTTACTATAATAATTATCAACTGCTTGGATAACACAATCTGGCTTTAATGCCATTGCTGCATTATCTAAATAAGCTAATTTAGGATTATCCCTTAAAACAGGAAAATCATTACGAAGCTTATCAATATTCATAATAAATCACTTCTCTATCATATTTGAAATTTTAGAAGAAATCTTATCTTTTATTCCTTCAATTGTAATTGCTTCGATGAAAGGATTAATTATTCCTGATAATATTAGCATAAAGGCTTCCTTTTTACTTAAGCCTCTACTCATCAGATAAAATAAATCCTCATCACTCATTTTACCAATTGTAGCACCATGATTAGCAAAGCAATCATATTCATCAATCAGTAAAATTGGCTTTGCAGTTACTGCGGAATTATCATCCATAACAATTCCTCTTGATAGCTGCTGACATTTTGTTTTTGACATACCCTTTTCAATTTTTCCAGTAACATCAAAAATTATATTTGAATTAAATGCTACACCTATATTTGAAATATTTGATATAGTATTTTTGTTTTTGTGATCAATGTAATCAACAAATTTAGAATTTGAATCAGCTAAAATACAAAGACGCTTTGCATAAGATTCTGAATTTTCATCAAATAAGCTTATATTTAAGCTTTCATTTGTTGATGTAAGTGAAATCTCAGTATATTTTAGCTTTCCATTAATGTTGAAGCATCTATTTGTATTTTGACTATCAAATACTAAATATTCAACATTAGAATCTATATCCGATTCGAATGTAATATTTCCGTTTTTAACAACATCTACAAAAGTAGCGTTAACATCTTTTTCAACAATTATTTCACAAGAAAAATCAACTAATAGGGCTGCGTTTAATGTTTTATTAATATAAATTCTATTATTTTCTACCTGACCCATAGTAGAAATAGGAACTAATTTTAATTCTTTCATTTTTTCTTTGGAGCGTGAGCACATGAGCCTAATATTGCGTGGGTCTTTTCTTCATCATTTTGCTCAATGTCGATGCCTAGCTCTTCTTTTACCCAATCATAACCATTTTGATCAATTTTAGCGATTAATTCCTTGCCACCAGTCATTACTATTCTACCATTTATCATAATATGCACATAATCTGGTTTTATATAGTCCAATAGTCTTTGGTAGTGAGTAATCAATAAACATCCAAAATTTTCTGAAACCATACCTGATACATTTTCTCCAACAATTCTTAATGCATCAACATCTAATCCAGAATCTATTTCATCTAAAATAGCAAATTTTGGTTTTAGCATTTTCATCTGTAATATTTCATTCCTTTTCTTCTCACCACCAGAAAAGCCTTCATTTAAATATCTATGAGATAAATCTTCTCTCATTTTCAATTCATTACAAGCCTTATCAAAGCTTCTAATAAAGGAAAATAAAGGTACATCCTTGCCTGATGTTGCCTTCATAGCACTACGAATAAAATCACTATTTGTTACACCAGGTACCTCAATAGGATATTGATATGCTAAAAAGATTCCCTTTCTAGCTCTTTCGTCAACCTGAAGTGGTAATATAGATTCATTATTTAATAAAATATCACCATCTGTAACCTCATATTTAGGCTGACCCATAATTATTGATGATAATGTTGATTTTCCTGTACCATTAGGTCCCATAATTGCGTGAACCTCACCAGTCTTAATTACTAAATCAACACCCTTTAGGATTTCTTTATCTTCAATTTTTGCACGAAGTCCTTTAATTTCTAAAATGTCATTCATCTTTTATAACCTGACTTTCTTGTTTATACTTCTTATCATAATACATCTTTTTCATTTGTTTAAAAATTGAATCATATGAACTAGATTCAAGCACAATATCAACAGCTTCACTATCACACAAATTTGATCTTACAGTTACTGAATAATCGCAGTTTCTTAATAAGTGATTAGATAGCTTATTTGTTGTTAAACCAACTGTATTAAAATTATTAGCCTTAGCATATTCCTTTAAGCAATTTAATTCTAATACCTTTTTACTATATAGCTTTATATATTTTAATTCAGGAACAATTATAGAATTATCAAAATAATCATAAACCTGAACTATTACATCATCCTTTAATTCTCCATTTGTGATTTCTTCTACTATTTTATTTGCGATATCGATTCGTTCAACAAGTAAATAATATAAAACATCCTGTTCTGGCTCATGGCTTGTGCTAACAGTACAGTATGGAGCGTTTTTCTTACTCTCATAATATAGTCTTTCACCAGTATTATCTATATTTTTAACATATATATACAATACATCATCAACAATATAATTTTTAAATGGTGTAACATTCATATTTTTTAAATATTCATCAAGCTTTTTTTCAACCTCTAAAGGAATTTCCTCCTTATATAGATACTTTAGCTTTTTAGCATCATATAAAGCTGCACCACTAGAACAAATTATAGGATGACGAATTTCAACATCATTTAATAAATGCATAAATGTTGTAGGTGTACGTGTTGTAAATAATGTACAATTAGCACCAATATGAGCCATATGATTTAACTGATAATTCATAAATCCCTTTATTGTATCAGTTTCATTTTGTAGTATACCCTCTATTCCCATACAAAATAACAAATTTTTGTTTTTATTTTTATATGGGATTGAAAATAGATTTACACCTAGAGCAATTAATACACCAATAATAGTTGATAATATACGATTTAAACCAAAAATAAACGTACCGGCATAATCAGTACCAAATAATAGCTCACCATATGTTCTAACTATTTTTGTTGTAGGATTAACAGTTATAGATAAGAAGGTTAATATTGCGACGAAAATAGCATTTGGCTGCTTTACTAATATACCAACTCTTACTACAACAATTGAAAATATAGCAACTAATATATATGGAACAATAAAATCAATAGTTGTATTTGTTTCATCAAATAAATTTGGCCATGTCCATTCTCCACCATTTAAATGTAGAGTTTCACGGGCAATAAATGTTACAATGAGCAACAACAAAATACCAACAAAGCCTCCAATTAGTGAGGCAACACATCTTGTTTTTGCTTGTGATATACTGCGTTTTTTATCTGGTGCTACTGAATATGCGGTTGCTATTGCGGCAAAGAAAGGATTATATAAGGTATTAGCTATTAAAACACCATTTAGCTCCATAGTGATTCCATCTCTTGAAATAGTTCCAAGAGTTGGAATTAGTCTAATTAATAAATATAATCCTAAGCATATTAAAATACTTATAGATGTTTTTATTGTACGTAATCCTACCTTAAAAAACATATACTACCAAATATAATTGACTTAATCAATTATGCTCCTCTTACCTTAAAATTTGGTTATTTTTAATTTAATTAATTATCAACCAGAAAATAATCAATTATTTTATTACAATATTTACAATCTTCTTAGGAACAACGATTACCTTCACAATCTCATGTCCATCTGTATAGGATTTAATTTTTGGAGACTGGAAGGCAAGCTTTTCTACTTCCTCTTTTGAAAGTTCTGGATCAAGAACTAGCTTATCACGAAGCTTACCATTTACTGAAACAGCATATGTAACAGTCGCATTTTTAGTTTTAGCCTCATCATATGTAGGCCATGACTCATAAGCGATAGTACCATCATGTCCTAAAACCTGCCACATTTCTTCACAAATGTGAGGAATTATTGGTGATAAAAGCTTAACATAGCCTTCTACAAAGCCAATATAAATTTTATCAAGCTTTGTAGCCTCATTCAAAAATACCATCATTTGAGAAATGGCAGTATTAAAGCTTAATCTTTCAAAATCATTTGTAACCTTTTTTACAGTTTGATTATATAAAACCTCAATGTTTGAATTATATTCCTTTGTAAATTTTGAATTTGATTCTGTTGATGCAACAAATCTCCATACTCTATCAATAAATCTTCTTGCACCCTCTACACCAGCATCACTCCATGGCTTAGATGCCTCTAATGGTCCCATAAACATTTCATATAGTCTTAATGTATCTGCACCATATTTTTCAACAATATCAGAAGGATTAACAACATATTGAGGGAATCTCTTACCCATTTTAATACCATTTGAGCCTAAAATCATTCCTTGATGAACAAGCTTTTTAAATGGCTCATCAACAGGACAAATACCTTTTGAATGTAAATATTTTGTCCATATTCTTGAATACATCAAATGACCAACCGCATGTTCTGGTCCACCTATATATAAGTCAACTGGAAGCCAATGCTCAAGTAGCTTTTTATCACATAATTCCTTATCATTTTTAGGATCAATATAACGCATAAAATACCAGCTTGAGCCTGCTGAGCCTGGCATTGTAGATGTTTCTCTTTTTCCTTCAATACCATTATGAGAATATTTTTTCCATTCTGTCGCATTTTCAAGTGGAGCTTGACCATTTTTACCCTTATAATCTGATAGGTTTGGTAATACTAATGGCAATTCATCATCATCTAGAACATGAATAGAACCATCATTCATATGAACAACTGGCACTGGCTCTCCCCAATATCTTTGACGAGCAAAAATCCACTCTCTAAATTTATAATTTACTTTTTTCTTACCAATATTATTTTTTGTTAAATAATCAATCATTGTATCGATTGCAGTTTTTTTGTCCATTCCATTTAAAAAACCAGAATTGATATGAATTCCATCTTCTGTCCAGGCTTCCTTTGAAATATCTCCACCCTCTAATACTTGAATTATTTCTAAACCAAACTTTT
>JALEQD010000066.1 GCA_022768655.1 Anaeroplasma sp. | reverse complement strand
AAACATTCGGATACATCTTTGCTGATGAAACATTAAAGTCTTTAATCACTGCAAATAAGAATTATGAGGTAATTCAAAATACTACAAAGTATTATTTACCTATTTCATTAAAAACTGTTAATGTAACAGATGATGTCGATATTAGAAGCTATGCATTCCAAAATGCTTATGAAATAACTTCAATTTCTCTTCCATCTGGATACAATGACACAACTGATTTTATAGTTATTGGAGCACATTCATTACAAGGATTATCTAAGCTTCAATCTATAAATGAATATGGAACAATTAAAACATTAACTGTTCCTTCGAAAACTGAGGTAATCGGTGATTATGCATTTGAAGGCTGTGGCGTATTAAGTGGTATTACTCTTCCTGATACTATTAAAACAGTAGGAGAATATGCATTTATGAATTGTGTAAGCTTAGCTTATGCAACATTTGAAGAAAAAGCAAATGGATTAAATGATTATAGTACAATTTCAGTTGGTACATTCTATAATTGCTATAGCTTATCATCATTTACATATTTACCAAGCATTACAGTTGTTTCAAGCTATGCATTCTATAATAATAAGGTATTAGATAATGTTTTAGTACCTAATACTGTATTACAGATAGACGAATATGCTTATGGAGGATGTATTGGCTTAACGAATATAACATTACCATTCGTTGGTCAATATAGATATGAAACTCATAATAATGATTTAACAACATTTGGTTATATCTTTGGTGGACAAAATTCAGAATTATTTACAGCAAATAATTATAGTGAATATTCACCAGTATCACAACAAAATGGAATTACATCAAATATTTATTATATTCCTGTAAGCTTAACTACTATTACAATCACTGATGATACAGCAATAAAGAAGTATGCATTCCAGGATTTAGATATGGTAACAACTATTAATTTGCCAAATGGTTATAATAAACCAGCAACTGAAAATGAAGAAGCAATGGTTATTAATTTTACAACTATTATGGATTATGCATTTGATGGTGCAATAAAAGTTAATGGCTTAACAATTCCTGAATCTACAACAACAATTGGAGCATATGCATTCCAAAATGCAAATGCATTAACATCAATTATAATTCCTGAGCATGTTTCTTCAATCGGTGAATACGCGTTTAATTCTACTGACTTATTAGACACTGTAGAATTTAAGACAGAAGTATTAGAGGTAATTAGTACTGGATTATTCTATGATGCAAAGAGTCTTAAGACTATTAAGACTAAAAAACAGCAGTCAACTGGTAAAGCAAGTATTCCAACAAGTGTAAAAACTATAAATGATTATGCTTTCTTTAACTGTATTGTTTTAGAGGACATGACATTTACAAATAATGTATCTACAGTTGGTCAAGCTGTATTTGGTGGCTGTGGAAGCTTAATGACTTTAACTTTACCATTTATCGGTAACTCAAGATATGATACAGCATGTAATTATCAAAGTAATGAAAATATTTATGATTCACAAAGTACAGTATTAGGATATCTATTTGGTTATTCAAAGAATAATTACAATTCTACAGTATTAACTAAATTTACAGATGTTAGCCAATATTATGCTAAGACTTCAATGGTTACAAGCTATATTCCAAATTCTTTAACAACTATTAATGTTACTGATACAAAAGTAATACATTATGGCACATTCTATGATTGTACATATTTAAAAAATGTTACATTACCAAAATATCTTGAAGTGATTGAGGATTATGCATTCTATAATACTACATCACTAAATGCTGTTAAGAGTGTAACAGATGGATATAGTTATTTAACTGAAATAGGTGAATCAGCATTTGAAAATAGTAGTATAAAAGGCTTTAATTCTACTAATGATTTAAGTGTAAGGTTACCTGAAAATGTTACTACATTAAAGGATAATGTATTTAAAAACTGTGATAATATTAAATCTGTATATATACCTTCTAAATTAACATCAATCGGTGATTATGTATTTGCAAATTGTGATTCTATTACTTCAATCGATTACAATAATGCAATTATTGGTGCTCACATGTTTGATTCATGTACAAGCTTAGTTAATTTAGAGATTAAGAGCTGTGTAAATGATGCAATTGGAGATTATGCATTTGCTAACTGTTCACGATTAGAAAATGTCACAATTTCAAATAACAGTGTTGGAAATTATATGTTCTATAATTGTCCTAGCATAAAGGTAATTGATTTCAGTACAGTTAATTCAATTGGCATTGGTGCTGTTGGAAGATGTATAAGCTTAATAGAAATAACAATTCCATTTGTTGGTAAAACATATTATTCTAGCAATAGTGAAGAATCAGTATTTGGTTATATTTTCGGATATGAATCTGAAAACCATGAAGGTGTTAAAAATATTAATCAAGTTTATGGTGAAAATCCATCTGAGACAGTAACATATTCAATTCCTACTTCATTAAGAACAATACATGTTACTAATGATACAACAATAGGATATGGAGCATTCTCTAATGTTGATATGGTTACTACTATAACACTTCCAAATTATGTTACTTCATCACCAACAACTACAAAAGTATTTACTACTATTGGTTCTCATGCATTTGATGGTGCTAAGGATTTAACTTCAATTATTATTCCTGAGACTACTTCAAGTATTGGTGCATATGCATTTAAGAATGCGGAAGACTTAGAAGTAGTAACATTCAATGGAGCTTTAGTTACTTCATATAGTGAAGGATTATTCTATAATTGCTATAAGCTAGATACTATTTATAGTAGTTCAGATAGTAATAATAAGGTAGATAAGGTTACTATAGGATCTGAGGTTACATCAATTGGTGCATATGCATTCTATAATAATGATGCATTAAAGGAATTATATGTTCCAAATAGTGTATTATCTATTGGACAAGCATTTATTGGTGGATGTGCAAATATTGAAACATTAACCATTCCATATATTGGAAATCAAAAGTATAATTCATTACAATCAAGCAGTAATACTGTATTAGGATACTTCTTCGGAAATGGTAATACACATATTACTACTTCAACTAAGTGGAATATTACTTCTCAGCAATATTCTGCTGATGGTTCAATAAATGTTAAAATACCAGTAAGCTTAAAGACAGTGACAATTACAAATAGTAATTATGTTCATTATGGTCAATTCTATAATGTTGTAAATTTAGATACAATTAATCTATTAAAGAGCACTGAAATTATAGGTTCAAAGGCATTCTATAATAACTATAATTTACAAACTGTTAATTTCACTGGTGATGGTGATCCTAGAGTAAATACTATTGGTGATTATGCATTCTATAAGTGTAGTAAATTATCTAAGTTTAATTCTGGAAATAAAACAATTAGTAGTGTTCAAGTTAATTTCGATTTCATACTTCCAGATACATTAAGATCATTAGGAGATTATGCATTTGCTGATGTACAAGCAGAAAAGAGCCTATTTATCAATTCTAATTTAGGTAAGAGTATTACTGGAATAACAGGATATGTCGGTTCTCATGCATTTGAAAACAATATTAAGCTTGAAAGAGTATCAATTAACAATCAAATTGTTTCAAGCTATCAATTTAATGGTTGTACGTCTCTTGATAATGTAATAGTTCCTAAGAATGCTACATCAATTGGCTATCAGGCATTTGGAAAGTGTAAATCTATAACAAATATTACTTTACCATTTGTTGGAGCACATGCTTATGAATCTGATTCAGAAGAGTCATTGTTCGGTTATATTTTCGGTAGTGAAAATGCAACTGGAATGGTTATGGCAGAACAAAAATATAGTGATACAGCAACATCTACTGGATACTATATACCTTCTGGTCTTACAAGTGTAACAATTACAAATGATAAGGCTATAGGCTATGGTGCATTTATGAATTGTAAAAATATCACTAATGTATCATTACCTGAATATCGTGATTCTGACACTGATGCTAATAGATTTAAAACTATTGGTGCATATGCATTCTATCATGCAGAAGAATTACAAAATATTATTATTCCAACTTATACTTCATCAATTGGTGTGTATGCATTTGCATATAATACATCACTTGTTAAGATTACATTTAAGGGTAGAAGCTTAGGTACAATTAATGATTATGTATTTGCATATGATACTAATTTAAATGAAATTGATGATTTAGGAAATAATTCTATTGATTATAAGGTTCAAATACCTCAAGGTGTTACAACAATTAAGCAAAGTGCATTTGAAGGATGTACAAGTATTCCAAGTATTTATATCCCTACAACAGTATCTATTATTGAACAAAATGCATTTAAGAATAATACTTCAAATAGAAAGATTTCATTTAACACTGGTCTAAATACAATTGGTGCTAATGCGTTTATTAACAATACTAGCCTTGAAGCAATTGATTTAGCGTCAAGTGTTACAACAATCGGTGAAAAAGCATTCTATAATGCTACAAGTGCTACAATTGTTAAGATTTATGGATTAGTAAATAGTGTTGGAGCTTATGCATTTGCAAACAATACTAGTCTAAATTCATTAACATTAGCTAGTGGTATTAAAGTATTATCTGATTATATGTTCGATAATGCTATAGCACTTGAAAGTGTAACAATTCCTTCATCTGTTGGTATTAATGTTGGTACTCACGTATTTGCTAATAGTGGAATTAAGACAATTAATGAAAATAATATCTTAAATAGTACTATTGGTGAATATATGTTCTATAACAATAATTCATTAACAACAGTTAAATTATCATCAAATGTTGTTACAAATATTCGTTATGGAGCATTTGGTGGCTGTGCACAAATCACAGAAATGTCATTACCATTTGTAGGTGGTAGTGCAAATAAAACTGCAACATTTGATAGCTTATTTGGATATATCTTCGGTCATAAGGTTGAAGATGATATGACAATGATTGAACAAAATTATTCAAATGATAAAACTAATGCCACAGTAAATGCAGAAGATGGAACAAGCGTTACATTAGAATCAATGTATCAATTCTATGTTCCAACTGGCTTTACAACACTTAGAATTAATGGTGCTACAAGTATTGGTGATAATGCATTTAAGAATGTTACAACACTTAAAACTATTACTTTAGGTGATTCTATAAGATCAATTGGTGTAAGTGCATTTGAAAATTGTACAGGCTTAACAAATGTAACATTAAGTAATAATTTAAATACAATTAGTGATAATGCATTCAAAAATTCAGGTTTAACTAGCATAGTTATTCCTGAGGCAGTTAGAGTAATTGGTGAGGCTGCATTTGCAGGTTGTACATCATTACAAACAGCTACAGTATTATGCCCTGTATTAGGTGACATAATATTCAAGGATTGTACAAGCTTAAGTAATGTTTCTTTAGCTGATACAATTACAGTAATTAACAAAAATGCATTTGAAAATACATCAAGCTTAGCTTCAATTACATTACCTGAAGGATTGTTGTCAATCAAAGAAGAAGCATTTAAGACTTCTGGCTTAACTTCAATTGTAGTTCCTAGTCTGGTTAACGAAATTGGTGATAATGCATTTAGAGGCTCTTCATTACAATCTGCAACAGTTCATTCAGCTGTTACTGGCGTTAATATGTTTGCTGATTGTACTTCATTAAGTACTGCTATAATAGATAGTAGCTTGATAACTACTATTTCTGAAGGAATGCTTGCAGGAGCTACTAGCTTAACAAATGTAAGCCTATCTGATTCAATAACAACAATTGATAATAATGCATTTATAAATACATCAAGCTTAAGTCAAATTAGATTACCAAATAGTCTTTCAACTATTAACGAATCAGCATTTGAAAATTCTAATTTATCTAGTGTTGATTTTACTAATACAAATATTACAACAATTGGTAAAAATAGCTTCAAGAATAATGCTTTAATTAGTGAGCTTGTTATTCCAAATACAGTTACTTGTATTGAATACGCAGCATTTAATGGTATTCAACAATTAGAAAAATTAACTATTCCTTATATTGGTAAGTCAAAAACATCAACTGGTTCTGAAGCATTCTTTGGTTGGATTTTTGGTAGAGAAGACTATAATGGTTCAGAAGAAATAACTCAATTTATTGAAGATTATAGAGTAACAGGTACAAACCCTGAATCATATGAAATGTATCGTACTGAATTTAATGATGAATTTGGAAATAAGAAAACAGAAGAAAGATTCTATATTCCAAATACTTTAACTCACTTAGTAATAACAGATACAATAGAAATTGGTGCTGGTGTTATGAGTGGTGTTACAACATTATCTTACGTTGATCTTCCATTTGAACTTAGAACAATTCGTAAAGCTGCATTTACTGGTTGTACAAATCTAAAATATGTTGAAATACCAAAGGCTACAACAACAATTGAAGCAATGGCATTTGAAAATATGGAAGAAGCTGGTGTTAATAGAGATTCATTCTATCTAGTAGCATACTATGATCCTGATTGGACTCCATCATCTAGCGATAATCCTGCAAATTATGATTCTAAGGTTAAGCCATCTGGTTGGTTCTCTGGTGAAGATATTAATGTAGCTATTAAGTGGCATACAAAATATCCTGTATATTCTGAAGAAGGCGACAATATCTTCATTTATGAATATGATGAATCAAATAGACATTTCAAGATTGTTGGATATACACCTGATATGGTAAGCTATTTAAATCTTCATAAGAATATTTTAAGAATTCCACAAACACATGGTGGTCGTGATGTTGTAGAGATTACAAGTTTAGCATTTAGTGGTTTAAATACTTCAAATGTTAAGCTATTAAAAGGTATTGATATTTCACCAAAGATAAAAATTATTGGTTCTGATGCCGTAGAAGGATATGCTTCATACACATATTTAGATGGTTCTTTAGAAAAAACAGGTTCTCCATTTGTTGCATACATTCATAATTCACAAGAGAATTCAACATTAAGTGTAAATGATTTTGATAATTGGATGAAGGCTGGTTTAGTATATTATGACTATGGTACTGTATGGACAATTGATGGTGGTGAAAAAGGTCATACATATCAATTATATTTAAGTGCTATGGAACTAAGCTTAGATCAAGAAGGTGCAAAAGAACATGATGTTTGGGATTACACTGGTTCTGAGATTACACCAGCTCCATATGTAACTTCAACAGCATTATCAATTGGTGGTGCGCCACTTCCAACATACACTTTTGGTGATGAATTCGTTGTTGAATATAGTAATAACATTGATGTAACATTAGATAATGAAAAGAAGGTTATACCTGGTGCTGAGGTTAGATTTATTAGTAATAATTCTAATGTCTTTGCGAAGGTAAGTGATGGCGAAGAATATGATTTATTGCATTGTCCAATTTACACATTCATGATTGATAGAATGATCATTACTATCACATTATCTGCATCACAAACATTTGAAGAACAATTATATTGGTCATATACATGGGATAATTCTCCTATGGATGATACAATTCGTGGTTTAAAAACAGAATATGAAAGATTCTCAGGTACATTAAGAACAGAAGCATTTGACGCTAGAACATATTTAGGCGAAAATATGATTTGGACAGATACTTGGAAGGTAATCTATAATGATGGTACTAAGATTATTGATTTGACAGAAAATTACATCATTAACTATGAGGTTAAGGTTGTTATTAATCCAAAGAGATTAACAGTTTACTGGGATACTTCATCTACTGAATTTGATAAAACAGATGATAATGTTATAACGACAAGAAAGCCAGTGGGTACTGTTCATGCTTTAATTCCTGTTGAGTTAACATATGAATATTTTGATATGATTAATGGTGGTACAGTTGATGAATTAGATATTGGATATTACAAAGTAGTAGCATCAACAGAAAATAAGAATTATAAGCTTGTTGGTAATACATTGTATTATTCAGTAAATAAGCAAACAGTTGATCTACCTGCTTCAATTTCTTCATCAATTTATAATAGTGAATCTCAAGCTCCTGATTTATCAATTAGTAATTTATATTCATATTATGTATATTATGTAAATGAAAATACTATTGGTCAGGCAAGAAATTCAAAAGGTGAATTATTTGATTTTACATTATATTCTGATAATTCTAAGCAAGGATTTAAACCAATAAGTGAATCATTTGATTTCACTCATGCTGGTGTATATTACATTTATGCAGTATTAAATGATTTTAATAGATATCAGTGGGATGATTATCGTGATCCTTACTTTAGAAAGCCAATTGTAGAATTGACTTATGAAATCATTCCAAGAACTATAGAGGTTAATTTCAATAATCTACAATTAATAATTGATGGCGATACTTATAGTGTTAATTTATCAGATACAAGCAAATGTACAATAATTGGCCTATTAGATGGTGATACATTAACTGGAAATGTTAAGTTTGGTAGTGAAACTAATATATTAGTAGCTGGTCCATATGACTTAAGTAATGCATCTTATGAATATCAAATAAATGGCAAGACATACTCAGATTATATATTCACATTAACTGGTAGTGTTACATTCAAGAATAAGCCTATTGAATTAAGCTTTATTGCTGATGATAGAGAAAATGTGGTTGTTACTGAAGATGATACAACAACATATAATGTAGTATATGATGGTAGCTTCCATAAGCTAGAAGCTAAACCAAAAGTTAATACAAACTTATTCACAGTTAAATATTTTAGTGATATTGAGCATACTATTGAGTATTCTGATATTCCTAAATTTAGTGATGCTGGTACATATGTTGTATATTATGAGGTTACAGCTACAGATTATGAAGCTAGAAGAGGTAAGCTAGTTATAGTAATTGAATGTGCAGAATATGATTTTACAATTCAATCAATTTGTGGAACAGCTGTTTCAAATAACGAAGCAATAACAGTCAAGAATTTTGATAATAAGCCTATTACTTCAAGTGATGTTCGAATTAGCTTATCAAATACTGATTATGTAATTACATATCAATTTAGAGAAATTAATTCAAGTATTTTAGTTGATAGTGTTACAAATTTTGGTACTTATGAATTACAGGTTGCAATTTTAGGAGAAGGTAATTATAAGACTACAACAAAGTGTGTTCAATTTATAATTGCTAAAACAAATGTAGAAATTAATGTAAATGATTTAGAGGTTCAATACTTAGGTAAGGATGCTACATATTCATATATTAGTGATGAGATTATTTCAATAAATGGAAATGGTGTTTCATTAAAACTAGTAATCGAATATAAGCTTAATAATTTAAATGGTACTAGCGCATCATTTACAAAAGAGAACTTGACTGATAAATCAATTAGAATGTATTCAAATGATGTTAATATTTCTGATAATCTAAATATTAC
>JALEQD010000062.1 GCA_022768655.1 Anaeroplasma sp. | reverse complement strand
CTCTACGGTGCTAATTCATTCTCAATTTAATATAATCCTTCACTATATCTATTGGAATAGCGTACCCCATTCCATATATAATATTACCAATCGAGTCTTTTAATCTAAAAGTTGTAATACCGATTAATTCTGATTTTTTATTGATCAGTGCTCCCCCACTACAGCCTTCAGAAAAGTATGCATCAGTTGCTATCACTTCATAACTTTTATTAGCCAATTCTATAACTACTCTTGACTTGCTAATTAATCCCTTTGAAATACTAATTCCTTGATTTTGTGAATTTCCACAAGCATAAACATTATCTCCTGTTTTAATACTATCACTTTTTGAAAATTTAATTGATTTATGGTAATTGTTTTTTTCTATGCTTTTAATCAAAGCCAAATCATAACCTTCATCAACATTTATAATCTCAGCAGAAAAATAACTCTCTTCATTAGTAAATCTCAAACTTAACTTGTTAAAATTTTTTTTGATGTTATTTTCGGTGTATTGCAAAACATGAGCATTTGTAATATAAATTCCTTCGTTATCAATACAAACCGCTGTTCCGTATGAGGTTAGTCCTTCATCATTTTGGCATTGTAATTCAACAATTGAACTTACTATATTTGAAAAAACATTTGCATTATAATTAATCGTCATACAATAAAAAATAACCATGCATAAAATAAATAAAAATGTAGAATAAGCAAAGCAAAAATATATTTTTTTATTTTTCATCTAATATCTCTTCTATAAATTTTGATAAACAAATATTTTCACGTATATTTTTTTCAATTATATTTCCATCTTTTTTATTTAAAAGAAGATTCCATAAATTAATAGCCCATTCAACATCATTTTGAAGATATGCTAATTGAAATGAATCTATAAAAAGCTCGTTCAAATCATTAACATCCAAAGCTAAAAAATATTTAAAAATTTTAATCGAACCACTCCAATTTAGGTCTTGAAGCCAAATAAGCATTAAAAATTCTACATCTTTTATTCTTTTATGTCCCCTACATATTAAAACATCTGCGCATTTTTCCCAGTATTTCATATCTATTGCTAAATCTTTAATATTTAAGAATTGATAAACAAATACCAAGTTAGGTATTTTTGATCTTGCTAATTCTTCAACAGAATATTCTTCGTAAATATTTTTCATCTTACCATAAAACCTTAGTACAAACATTATAAAGTGCAACTGTGCAAGGATGCGGATTAGTAGATGCATTTGCTCTACTTGCTTTCCATTCTTCAATTGAGTATCCATTTGGTCTTACATCAACATGATTACCATGATCATTAACTGCCTTCAAAATACCAGTTGAATTAACAAGTCCTTCAGAACTAACTAACAATGCTGAAATTGATTCGAATGCTGAACAATCATATGAGAATGACACGCCTAATTCAGTTGGTTTATTTGGTCGTGGAGTCAATGCAGTATAAGTTTTATTTGACCATCTAAAAATTGCTTTATCCCCTTTATAGGTTGTAGCTAAAACCGCTGTAACTGTTGATGCAACCGCTAATTTTTTAGCATCAATTTGATTTGAAGATAGACCATATGTATTTCCGTATGAATCTAATTGTTTGTCAATAACATCTGCTCCTACTGCAACTGCCAAAGATCCTAATGCTATAAGTGCTGCTGAACCTGCACTAACTCCAATCACAGCACCTACAGTAGTTGTTCCAATTGCAACAACAGCTCCTGTAGTAGTAACAGCTGTTAATACTACAGGTAAAGCAGCAACGGCTGCCACAGTAACTGCAGCAACACAAGCTGTAATTGCTACTGCTTTTACTAATTTAGAAAACCAACCGCATAATTCTACCTCAGTCATATTCATTAATTCACTCAAATAAAAAAGTCCATTTTCAGTCAAAAAAACTGCATCAATTTCATTTTTTTCTGTATAAAAAGTTGTTCCGACTAAGGTGTCAACTACAGCTTGTCCATTATCACTTGTTAAAACACAATCTAGAAAAATCAGATTATTTTCAACTTCATATCTAATAGAGTATTCCGCTTTTAATTCAAAATCATTAACCTCGCCATAAGCCACATTATTTACTCCTTCTAAAATACTTTTATCAAATGTTTTTACTGCATCAATAACTACTGATTCCTGGCTCTTAGATATTGAACATTCATCTAAAGTAGCTAAATATTCATCATAATTAAAATTTTCTACTGTAATAGTTCTAATTTCCTCATTCAAATTTGAACTATTACAAGCTGTTAAAACACCAATACTAATTGTAAATAATACTACACATAAAATCACTTTAATAACTTTTTTCATCATTTTCATTATCTCCTTTTTATTTTATTAAGTTAGCATTATTATATTACAACCCTCTAATCCCAATGCAAAAATAAACTTTTGATAATTCTACCATTTTTTTATTATTTTAGCAATACAAAAAGAATTTTGTTATGTTCAACCCCTTAATTTTTTACCTCATATTCAAAATCATAAAAAAAAATATATTTTTTAAATAAAGAACACTAATCTTTTATCTTAAATTTAAATACTAAACCTTGATTCAAGGGATAAACATCTTGTTAAAAGTACTCTTTTAATCATCAACAATGCAGAATAAATTAAAAAATTGCACTCTTAAGATTTAAATTGTATTAAAATTCATACTTATGAAAAATAATGCATCCTTGCAACCTTACTTTTAAAAAACGTGATAATTGAGACGTTTTAACATATCAAGAATGCAAATAAACTAAATCTTAAGTATGCAAAATCATAAAATTTATTGCATTGTTACCTAAGGAATTCTCGTTATTTTGAGAATTTCTTTCTATATCCACTAAACGAAAAAAAATAGGCAAATTAATGCCTCAAAAATTACGTCTCAATGTACTCATATACGGATTCGAACTACGGATTTAAGCATAAAAAAAGGTTTGAAATAGCATTTCCTACTGTATCAAACCTATGCTTTCAATATGGTACCCGAGGTGGGACTCGAACCCACACGGTATCACTACCAGCAGATTTTGAGTCTGCCGCGGCTACCATTACGCCATTCGGGCATATAAAAATAATAAATATGTTTATGACAAATTAGGCTCAAAACCATTTGTATAATTGGTTTTGAGTCTTTATTTTTCATAAATATAATGGTTAAATTGCAACCAACCGATAATGATTATATCATTATTACATTTCTATTTCAATGCTTTTCTATTGTTCAATTTAAATTTTTCTATTGCTTCATTATATATTTCTAAAACATTTTTTGAATAATTTTCTTTAGAATATTTTTCAATAGATTTAGAAGTATTTGCTTTAATTTTCTTTAATGTATCAGGTGCTCTTAAAATTTCTTTCATCTTTAATGCTAAATCATCTTCTCCATCAAAGAATATACCATTATAATAATCATCAACAATAAATGAAACACAATCATCTCTTTGAATTAAAATACGAACAGATGAAGCTAATGCTTCAATATATGTCAACCCTTGAGTTTCTGTTTGACTAGCATTTAAGAAAATATCACCTAATTGATAATACTTTGGTATTTCTTCCCATGAAATTAAATTTGTAAAAATAACATGCTTATTTATACCTAATTCATTTGCTAATTCCTTTAATTCGTCAAGCTCTGGTCCACCACCAACTATTAAAAAAACAGCATTATCATTATCCTTGCATGCATTAGCATATGATTTTAATAAAACAGAAATAGACTTCTCCTTTGAAGTTCTACCTATATATAAAAATACAAATTGGTCATCCTTTATACCTAATCTATGCTTTAAAGATAATATTTCATCTTTACTGAAATTATTTTGATTAAAGCGATTAATATCAATTCCTGTAGGAATAACTCGAACATCATCACCAAGACCATAAATTTCCTTTTGATCTAGTACTTTTTTTGTTGGCACTATTTCAATACAAGATTGTTTTGAAACAGGATTTAAAAATAATCCTCTTAGTAATTTTTCCATTTGTTTATGAGCATGCTTATCAAAAAATGGTGATACATATTTAAAATAATCACTCCATAAGGTATGTAAAGTATGAACTAATGGAATAGAGAATTTCTTAGAAGCTAATCTTGCAAGCTTTGCAATATTATATTCAGTATGAACATGAATAATATCTAAATTACACTCTTCAACATATTTTAAAAATCTTCTATGAGTAAATGAATACCTATAATCACGAAGATTTTTAAAAGGATAAGGTCTGCCAGGAATATTGATTATATTTTTGCCTAATAATTCTTCATTAGGTAATGCCTTCTTTTCATCATAGCTTGTGAAAATAAAGCATTCATGACCTAAATCTGTAAGACCTTCATATAACATTTTTATTGAAGTAACTACCCCACTAATGCTTGGATAGTATTGATCAGTGAATAATCCGATCCTCATACCTAGCCCTTCTTTCGAATAACAAATAATTAAAAAGACCATAAATCATTAGAAAATAATATGTTAATAATCTCCATATTAGCATGCCACTCATCGCAAGATTTTGCGGGTCATCATAGCCAATCATCAACCCCGAAAACAATGTTGTGAATGCCAATTCTGCACCACCTGATGCACCTGGAGTTGGTACCCACACAGAAATTGTTAGCGCAAATGAGCACATAGCAATTATATAAAATAGATTTGAAATTTTTAAATCAACACCAATTGCATAATATATGAAAAATGGTATTGAATAATAAAACATTAAAGATATTGCCTTTAAAATTATCACTAAAAGCCATGTTGCTTTACTTTTAGCTATTTCCTTAAAAGCTAGTTGCATTTCATTAATATATATTTCAAATGAATCTTTTCTTTTTTCTAAATATTTATTTAAAAATTTTATTCTACATAATAATGTCATTATTTTAATAAAAAAATTACCAGTAAATCTTGTAACTCCTATTAAAATAATAACAATCATCACTATAAAATTTATTGAAAATCCAATAATTAATAACCAAATCAAATTATTAATTTGTTCTTTCAATCTTGTAAAATATATAAAAATACATATAATAGAAAAAACATTGATGACAATTTGATATGCCAAAAAATTTAAAAGCAAAATAGATGTAGAATCTGAAAGCTTCATATTTTTTCTTTTTAAAGCATATGCTTGAAAAGGTTGTCCACCTGACGAAAATGGTGTAATACCATTAAAAAAATACTCAGTACCACTTATTAGCATAGAATCAGTAAAAGAAATACTCTTACATTTTTTCTTGATTAATACTGTAAGTGATAATTGAAAAATTAATGCATATATTAATACAATAAAAATTCCTAATAAAACATATAAGTAGTTAGTTTTATTTACTAAAACATCAAATATTGATTTAATATCTCCAAGAGAAGTTAATAAAATTATTAAAATTACTAAAATTGCTAAAACTAAAATAACATTTCTTATTATTTTCTTTTTATCATACATGTTACATCTCTTCTAGGTATTGAATTCCTAATAATCTTAATCCTTCATTTAATACAATACGAACAGCTTTTGCTAAAACAAAATTTGTATTTCTATTTTTTTCATCTTCAACATTGATTTTTTCTAAAGAATAAAATTTATTAAAGCTTTGAGCTAAATTTAAAAGATATTTAGCAATAACACTTGGAGCATATTCTAAAGCTGCCTTTTCAATTGTTGAGTTAAATTGAGAAATTTGCTTAACAAGCTCAAAATAATGAGGCTTTGAGAATAATTCCTTATTGCAATTATTAATATCAAAATCCTTATCTCTTAATATTGATGCAATTCTAACACCAGTATATTGTAAATAAGGTCCTGTTTGTCCTTCAAATTTTACAGACTGTTCAAGATTAAATTCCACATCTAATCCTCTGAAATTTTTTAAATCACCAAATACAATTGCTGCAATTCCAACCTGCTTTGCAATTTCTTCTTTATTCTTTAAATCAGGATTTTTTGTATTAATTAATTCATATGCAAGATTAATTGCTGTTTGTAAAACATCATATAGTTTAGTAACATTTCCTTTTCTAGTAGATGCTTTTTTACCATTTGTAAGATATAAACCAAAATTTACATGTTCTATTTCATTTGCAAAATCATAGCCCATTTTTTCAATAATTTTCTTTAATTGAACAAAATGAAGCTTTTGTTCATTTCCTACAACATATAATATTTTATCAAATTTATATTCTTTTTTTCTATAAAAAACTGCTGCTAAATCTCTTGTAATATATAATGAACCACCATCACTTCTTTTAATTAATGCTGGAGGTAAATCATCACCAAGTTCAACAATTTTCGCACCTTGATCTTCAACTAATAAACCCTTTTTATCTAATTCTTCAACAACAGGATCCATTTTATCATTATAGAAGGCCTCACCATTATATGAATCAAACGTAATATTTAATAAATCATATATTTGACTAGATTCCTTTAATGATTCTTCTCTAATCCATTTCCATAAATCTAAATATTCTGGATCGTTTAATTCCATTTTTCTAAATGCTTCACGTGCTTCATCATCTAATTCAGGATGTTCTTCAACCTCCTGATGAAATCTAACATATAATTCTGTTAACTTTTTTATAGGATCAGACATTATGTCTTCTTTATTTCCCCATTTTTGATATGCAACAATCATTTTACCAAATTGAGTACCCCAATCTCCTAAATAATTAATTGCATATGTGTTATAGCCACATTTTTGTAATATTAGCTTTAACGAATTACCAATCATTGTTGAACGAAGATGTCCAATAGAAAAGCTTTTAGCAATATTAGGAGATGAATAATCTAATGTAACATTTTTCCCAATTCCGATATTGCTTTTTCCATATTCTGAATCCATTGTTATACATTCTTTTACAATATCAAAAGATAGTTCCTCTTTATTTACAAATAAATTAATAAATGCACCTACTGAATTAACCTCTAATATTGGTAAATTACAATTTCTTATGACCTCAATTCCTTCATTAACTATTTCAGGCATTGGTTTTCTTAACACCTTAACAACAGAAAACATTGGAACAGAAATATCACCTAAAGAAGGATTTTTAGGTTCCTCTACAACCATTGAAATGTTTATATTATACTTATCAAGATAATATTTTTCTAATAAATTTTTTAATGAAAACTTTATATTATTTATCATTTTTTACTCCTCTTATAAATGATTTAAAAACTGAGACAAATGCCTCAGTTTTAATACTTTAATATTTTACTTTGAGATATAAAATGCCTTTTGAATAAACATATTCCATGTGTATTGCTCATTATCAGAATATGTTTGAGAATTAAAAATTAATTCACCATTATGGAAAACCAATAATGCTGGATATTCTAATAAATCTAATGCTTCAACATCTCTATTAACATTTTTATTTATGTCTGCTTCTAATTCTTGCTTTTTTGTTTTAAATGCTTCAGTATCTGTATCCTCTGTTTCTTCAACCCATGCTGATGAATAGAAATATACTGTTTCAATTTCTTCTTGAGTAGCTACAGAATTGATAGTAGAAAGATATTGAAGTACTGTTCCATCACTTAAAGAACCATAAACAACATAAACATATTCTTCTTTTTCAATTTTATTCAAAAGCTTCTTATGTTCAACCTCAACAAATACATTTTCTGTTGATAATGTTGAATATGAAGTAGAATTACTAGTATTATAAGCTGTTATTGCCTCATTAAAGCTTGTTGTAGTTTTTGTCTTGCTACTAGGTATTGATAATACAATTGTAGCAGTAACCATTGCTACAAGTAGTACTAACAATATAATTAATTCCTTTGTCCATTTAAATTTTGCTTTATTTTTTCTATTCTTTTTTGCCATATATATCAAATTCTCCTTATTGCAAAGAACCTAAGTTATTTTTAAACGTTTTGCTTTATCATTATACCAAACTATTGTTCTTATATCAATACAAAATATACTTTTTTTTGATAAATATTCTTCACGCTATTTTAACAATTGCTCAAAAGATTTATACAGATATTTTTTTTCATGAAATATATGATTTTTATTAAAAAAACCTGTTAATAAAATGCATCATTTTTACTGTTTCACTTGTGAAAACGTATTTATTGTATTATAATAATGTTAAAGAAAATATACATTTTTAATATATATTTATAGAGGTGATAGGATGAAAGTTTTATTAGTTGCTAGTGAAGCAGCTCCATATGCAAAGACAGGTGGATTAGCAGATGTTATTGGTGCCTTGCCTTCTGCATTAAACAAACTTGGTGCTGATGCAAGAGTAATACTACCATATTACAAAAAGATCAAAGATAAGAAAATAGCTGATTACATAGGCTATGCATATGTTAGAATTGCATCTCGTATGGAATATGTTGGTGTTTTTCATACAAAGCACGATGGAGTAGATTATTATTTTATTGATAATGATCGTTATTTCTATAGAGATGGATTCTATGGATTTGGCGATGATGGTGAAAGATTTGCATTTTTTGATTTTGCTGTATTAGAAGCAATCAAAGTAATGGATTTTTATCCAGATATCATTCATTGTAATGACTGGCAAACTGGTTTAATTCCTTATATAATTAAAGCAAATTATTATTCTCATTACGAATATAATAGAATAAAAACTGTATATAGTATTCATAATATTCAATATCAAGGTATTTTCCCAATGGATATGATGCAAATATTATTCATGCCATATTCACAAAGCCTTGAATTTGATGGATGTATTAATTTCATGAAAACAGCAATAATGGAATCAAATGCTATTACTACTGTTTCTCCTACTTACAAGGGTGAGGTTTTAACAGATGCATATGGATATAAGCTAAATAACATTTTAGGATTAAGATATTTTGATTTCTACGGAATAATTAATGGTATAGATGTTGAAAAATATGATCCTGAAAAAGATAAATTTATTTATAAAAATTATTCAGTTAAGAATGTAATAACAGGTAAAAAGGAAAATAAAAAGCTTCTATTAAAGGAATTTGGTCTTGATTCTAGTCAAGATGTTCCATTATTTGGACTAGTATCTAGATTAGTTGATCAAAAGGGTATTGATTTATTAATGCCTATTATTGATGATGTTATTCAATATTCAAATGCTAAATTTATTTTAATGGGTAGTGGTGATAAGTATTATGAGGATTTCTTTAAAAATATGGAAGCCAAATATCCTGATAGAATTAAGTGCTATATAGGATATTCAGATCCAATAGCCCAAAAAATTTATGCAGGCTCTGACATATTCCTAATGCCTTCAAAATTTGAGCCTTGTGGCTTAGGACAATTAATCGCAATGCGTTATGGTACTCTTCCTCTTGTTCGTGAAACAGGAGGTTTAAAGGACACTGTTGAGCCATATAACAAATATGATCAAACTGGTACTGGATTCTCATTCACAAATTTTAATGCATATGATTTAAAAGAGGTTATGTTCCTAGCAATAAATACTTATAATAATGAGAAGGATGCTTGGAAAAAACTTATGAATCAAGCAATGAAACAGGACTATAGCTGGAATAATTCAGCATTAGTATATATTGATTTATTTAATAAGCTATTGAAATAGGGGGATAATATATGGAAACTTTAGCTTTAATTTTAGCTGGTGGACGTGGTTCAAGATTAGATATCTTATCTGAAAAACGTAGTAAGCCAGCCGTACCATTTGCAGGAAAATTCAGAATTATTGATTTTGCCTTATCAAATTGTACAAATTCTGGAATCTACCAAATTGGTATTCTAACTCAATATTTAC
>JALEQD010000191.1 GCA_022768655.1 Anaeroplasma sp. | reverse complement strand
CAGCACAAAGAGACCGCCCAGCTCCGGCACGCCCTCGCCCAGCTTAATATCCGTGCCGCGGCCCGCCATGTTGGTGGACACCGTCACAGCCCCCTTCTGACCGGCCAAGGCGATAATCTCGGCCTCCCGCTGGTGGTTCTTGGCATTGAGCACCTGGTGCGGCACGCGGCGCATCTTGAGCATGCGGGAGAGCGTCTCCGAGGCATCCACACTGGCCGTACCGATGAGGACGGGCTGGCCGGCTGCATGCAGCTCTGCAATCTTTGCCACCACCGCGTTGTACTTCTCACGGCGGCTGCGGAAAATGAGGTCATTGAAGTCCTTGCGGATGCAGGGGCGGTTGGTCGGGATGGGCAGCACATCCAGCTTGTAAATATCGTGGAACTCCGCCGCCTCCGTCTCCGCCGTACCGGTCATACCGGCCAAGTGGGTGTACAGGCGGAAGTAATTCTGGATGGTGATGGTGGCGTAGGTCATGTTCTCAGCCTCTACCTCCACGCCCTCCTTGGCCTCGATGGCCTGGTGCAGACCCTCGCTCCAGCGGCGGCCCGGCATTTCGCGGCCCGTGTTCTGGTCGATGATCACAATCTTGTCATCCTTCACCACATACTCCACATCCTTCTCGTAAATGGTGTAAGCCTTGAGGAGCTGGCTGGTGGTGTGCAGACGGGTACCGACCTCATCCCGGCGACGCAGAAGAGCCTGCTTGGCGGCCTCGCGCTCGCGGGCGGAGAGGGCGGGATTCTCGTCAATGTTGACAAACTCCGTACCCACATCCGGCAGCACGAAAGCCTCCGGCTCCCCGGGGCTGATGATCTCGCGCCCCTTCTCCATCAACTCGGCATCGTGGGTCTTCTCATCCACGCAGAAGAATAGCTCCTCCTTGAGCTTGTAGAGCTCCAGCTTGCGCGGGTCCTGGTAAAGCGTCAGCTCATACTTCTCCACAATGCGGCGCATGGTGGTATCCTGCATGGCGCGCATGTAGGCGCGGTTGCGGGGCTGGCCGAGCTTAACCTTGAAGAGGCAGCGGCCCGCCAAGTCCGTATCACC
>JALEQD010000189.1 GCA_022768655.1 Anaeroplasma sp. | reverse complement strand
GCAGGGTAAAACGCTCTAATTTGTATTTTTTCTTAATAATCTTTCGCATCTGTGTTTCTACTTTTGGAAGGTCTTCCTCAGAAAATGTTTCCGGGAAATCAATGTCATAATAGAATCCTTCCTTAATGGATGGCCCGATGGCAAGCTTTGCTTCCGGGTAAAGCGTCTTTACCGCCTGTGCAAGGACATGGCTTGCGGTATGGCGAAGGGTTGCCAGCTGTTTTTCCATCTCTTCTGCATTCATAATTTCTTCACTCATAATTTTCCTCCTAAGATAAAAAATAAAACACCCTTATGACAGCTGCCATAAAGGGTGCAAAATGCACGGTTCCACCTTTTGTTTCACTCTTTCTCCTTAACGCGGAAGACGTCCATGCCTACTCAAAGGTTCAGCATGGAAACTCCGGAATGGTCTTCAGACAGCTCCGACATAAAAAACTTCCACCAAATGTTTTTCTCTCTGGATGTGGTTTTCTGCCCTACTCTTTCCATCAACGTTTTTATCCATCTTAAATAGTGTAACATAGATGGAAGGGAAAGTCAACTGCAAAAAAGCCCTGCAGATTTCTCAAAATCCCCCAGCCAGCCAGAATTCCAAGGAAAATCCAGGATATGATTTCCGGCTTTACAATGACCTGCTTCTTTCCTGTCCGGATATAATCCCTGCAAAAACACACGCCTGCCCAGACCATATAAAGATAGAGCACTGGTGCCAGATAGTTCTGCCGGATGGCTTCTAAAAACCGTCCCTGCAGAAAATAAATGGAGAAAGTTGATATCCCACAGCCAGGACATTTCCAGCCAGTCAGAAGATGGAAAACACAGGGAACTGCCAGTCCCGTTACCGCATAAAAGACAGCGTATAAAAAAAGCAAAAAAAATCCAATTACAGTCGCACACAGAACTCTTTTTTTACGTTTCTTTCTTTCCTCCATTTTCATTCCTCTTTTTACCGAACAGCTTAAACCGCGATTCTTACCGATTTTCTCTCTCCTGTGATGCTTATTCCAAAATGCGAAGCTTTTCAGACCTGCATTCGCAAAATAC
>JALEQD010000177.1 GCA_022768655.1 Anaeroplasma sp. | reverse complement strand
TCGTATCCTAAATTAGTAATCGCTAGAACTAAGGCTGAAACATATGATTATGAAGGAATTGAAATTATAGATATAGCTAAATGGCTAAATGAATAATATCAATATAGTTCCATAAATGGGAATCATAGTTCAAGTAAACATCAACCACAGTTGGTATTCCTACTTTTAGATGTAACATTGAGCAGTCTCAAATTGATGATGTGCTTGTAAAATTGATTACGGCAATGACTAGGGAAAGAAAATTCAAGGATGCAATTCAAGATAGAATCAAGGTAACAGTTGATATTTCTGATTTGGAGAAACAGTTATCTGTATTAAATGCTAATCTCCATCAGGCGGAGACAATTAAAACGTGTCTTGAACAGCAAATGGATAATCTTGATTTACATACATTCATTACGATAAAAAAATATCAGATTTACAGAGACGATTAGATACTCAATATGATAAAATAGACGAAGTGGAAGATGCAATCGCTGATTTGAAGTCTCAGGTATATGAGCTTAAGAAAAATCAAAATGATTAAAAAATAATTTAAAAATTTTTTTACTTTTCTTTTTTAAAATTTTTCTTTCAAAAATATATTAAATATTTTATAATATAACAAAAGCCCTTAGGAGGTAGTTATGAAAAAACCAAGTGTATCATATTCAAAAAAAGGTGCAATATTCAATATTTTATGGCTATTAGTAGAAAATCCTAAGGGCTTAAAATATTATCGCCAGGTAGATATAAAAAATCAATTAAAAGAGGAATTTGGAATAATTCTAGATAAAAAAACTGTTCAGGATTATATAGATATTTTAATTGAATTAGATTTAGGCTTTGAAATATCACACGAAGCAAATAAGGGATACTATATATCTAAAAGAATCATTACTAATCAACAAAGAATTCTATTAATAGATTGCTTATTTGACCAAAAAGGATTGGATTTGGAAACTAAAATTAATTTATTAAATTTCATAACATATGATTGTAGCTCTGAAGATAAGCATAATATTTATAGCCATAGTCCTCATTTTACAAATGATAATTTCAATAATCATATTAATTTAATTAAAAATATTGAAATTATCGAGCAAGCTATTAAAGAAGAAAGAAGTATTACATTTGATTATTTAAATTATAATAAATATGGTAAATTAATGAAAGAGGCTAGAACCTATGAAGTTATTCCAAAAAAAATAAAATATATTAATGGTATGTATTATTTATATAATGCTGATACCTTTTGGGCAAATGTTTATAGTGGAATAAAAATAAAATATATGCGAAATATCAAATTAGGTGACTATCAGCCAAATCCAAAGTATCACGAAAAATTTAATTTTACATTTGAAGTTTATATTTTATATGAATGGAGTATCGAATTTATAGTTGATCACTTTGATGATTATAAAATCATTAGAGAAAAGAATGGTATGAAGGCTATAATAAATGCACCTTTTGAATTTGCTCTTGATTGGTGTAAAAAATATGCAATATTTTTTATAATTGATAATGAAGAATTAAAAAATCATACATTAAAGGATATGCATCTATTAATTTCTAATTATAATAATAATAATTCAGTTTTTGTTTTTAAAGTTAAATCTGCCATAGTTGATTATCATTATAAAAATCCTGTAAGTGAGAAAACAAACTATGATTCATATATGAAGGGTTTATATAAGGAAATAAATTTTCGTATTTCAACTTTAGGCTATAAGTTAAAGGATGATAGTGAAATTAAGGTTTATACTAATGGAGAAGATAATTTATCCATTTCTTATATAGAATGTAATAAAAATAATCAAAGTATATATAGTTTAATACATGAATCATATCAAAAATTAAAAGAAAAAAATACATCGAAAAAAATAATAGTAGTATTCTATGATGATATTGATGATTATGAAAAGAAAAAAATTAAAGAACTATTAAAGTTTGATCCTTTTG
>JALEQD010000047.1 GCA_022768655.1 Anaeroplasma sp. | reverse complement strand
AGGTATTCTACACTATTACATTTGAAAACTATAAGACTATTACTGGTTATGCATTTATTAATATCGAAAAGGCTGATATTTCAATTGATGAAGATAATATTTTAGCTTCTGATATGGAATATAATGGTAAAGAATATAGTGACCCTGTTGTTAATGCATTTGCTGACGGTAAGATTGTTTACAAGTATTATAATTTAGCAGATTATGATTTAGTAAATAATATAGCATTAGGCTTACCACTTGATACTGCTCCAATTCATGCTGGTGAATATGTAGTAGTTGTTGATTATGTTGATTTAATTAACTTCAACCCATTAACATCACCTGTATTCAAGACATTTACAATCACAAAGAAGATTATCAATGTTACTTGGAAAAATACAGTTATGGAATATAGTGGAAATCCAATGGCACCAACAGCTCATCCTTCTACAGTTACATTTGATGAAGTAGTAGTAACTGTTAGTGGTCATATGATTAATAAGGGTAAATATATTGCTACAGCTACAATCGATAATTTAGATTATGAAATCAAGAATAATACTCAAGAATTCGAAATAATTACTAAGGTTGTTGAAATACCTGAAAAGATTATTAGAGAATACACTGATGATTTCATTAATCCAGTTGATTTCACAACATTATATACATCAAATATGTATAAGGATGTTGGAGAATACACAATAACAATTACATTAGTTGATAAAGATAATTATGTATTCGAAAATGGTTTAACTACTGCTACAACTACACTTGTTATTACAGAAATGAATTTAGCAAGTGAAAATGTAAAGGTTGAAGAAATTAACTTCGTTCGATACACTGGTGAAGCAGTTGAACCAAAACCAGTCGTATATTATAAGGATACATTATTAATTGAAAATGTAGATTATAGATTATCTTATATTAATAATGTAGAACCATCTATGTTTAAAGATAATACAGATTATGCATATGTTGTGATTGAAGGTATTGGAAACTATACTGGATCTACAAGAATTAAGTTTAGAATTTTATCTGATATTATTTCAATTACAAGTGGTAAGGCTAAGCTTGTTGAATTAACAGGATTAGGTAAATACAATAACAATTATGTTCATAATGAATATAACGATTCAAAGACAATTGTTATAACAAATATCGCATCAAAAACTACAATTACTAAGTTCTTAAGTATGCTTGAGGAAAATCAACGTTCAATGATTAGAATAACTGATACAAAGGGATATATTGTTTCAACAAATTATGATACAACATACATTGGTACAGGATTCAAGATTGAAGTTATTGATTACGACAAAACAGTGCTTGATAAGGTTACAGTCGTAATTGCAGGAGATATTAGTGGTGATGGTATAATTGATTCTGTTGATGCAACATATATCAGAAATTATTGTTCTGGATATTCATCATTTGATAAGCTTCGCTACTATGCAGCTGATATTGATCATGATGGTTATATTAACTATTCAGAATACTATATGATCCTATCTTATATGAATGGTTCATATGATTTTGAAGCTAGTTACAAGTAAAAAAATAACTACAGATAACCAAAAATTATCTGTAGTTATTCCCCTTGTGGGGGTTTTAAAAAATATTGATTTTATAAAAATGTAATAAACAAGGCTTATATTTTTATACAATTAATTGTAAAAAAACTCGAAATTAGCGCTTATTTTTCAAAAAACGAGTGATTTTTTGAGTGGAATTGTTTACTTAAACAATTATTAAGTGTAAAATAGATATAAAGGACTACTATTTTTATATTACATATTCGTTTGATATACTATTTTATATATTTAATTTTTATATAATAATACACTATATTTGGAGGTGGTTATAATGAAAAAGAAATCGAAAGTAAAATATTTAATATCATTTGCTTTTCTTGCTATTATTTCATCATGCATAATTTTTGCAATATGCTTATGCACAAAACCAACAAATGAAAAACCAAATGAAGAAACAACAAATAAAGTTTTAAGCTATGATTTATCTAATGAGAACTGTATTCCAACTAGCTCTCT
>JALEQD010000025.1 GCA_022768655.1 Anaeroplasma sp. | reverse complement strand
GGTAAGAAAACAATGCTATCTGAGGGTGCATGTAATATTAGCCAGGGTCAAAGACAGCTATTAACAATTGCTAGAGCAGTTATTAAGAATCCTAAAATATTAATTTTAGATGAGGCTACCTCATCAGTTGATACTAGAACTGAAAAACGGATTCAGGATGCGATGGTTAGACTAATGGCTAATCGTACATCAATAATAATTGCTCACCGCTTATCAACTATTCAGGATGCTGATTTAATTGTTTTATTAGATAATGGTGTTGTAGTTGAATTAGGTAATCATAATGAGCTTCTTGAGAAAAATGGTGTTTATAAAAAGCTATATGAAACCCAGTTTAAGGGCTTAAATACTTAGAATAAAAAAATATCGCATGAAATTAATCATACGATATTTTTTATTTTGCATATATCTTTTTAATTTTCTTGAATACCTTAAAATAGAACATTATAGATAAAGCCATTGAAATAGTCCAGCCAATTGGCCAAGAAATCCAAATTCCGTTTGTTCCTAATGAAGTAGATAGAATAAATGCTAAAGCAACTCTTAATATTAAATCTGTGAATGTTGCAATCATGAAGTATACCATATTTGATGTGCCTCTTAAAATTCCATCGGCAACAAGCTTTGCAGCAATTATAAAATAGAAGGGACTAACGATTCTTAAAAACATCATACCAACATTTAAGGCATCAGTGCTTGTAGAATCCATAAATAGATATAATAAATATTTACCAACTGTAAAATATAATACTATAAATGGTAAGCATAGAATAATTACCATTTTTATACCTGATTTAAAGCCCTCATGAATTCTATCAATTTTAGAGCTTCCTAGATTTTGAGCTGTGTAATTAGAAATACCATTACCTACAGTTGTTAATGATGTAATCATTAAATTATTAAGCTTTACTGCTGCACTATAGCCAGCGATTGCAGAAGAGCCAAAGGTATTAATAACGCTTTGAATTAAAATATTACCAACTGAAATGAAGCTTTGCTGGATTGTTGATGGTATAGCAACAATTGCCATATCCTTAAGACATGGTAAGGAAAACATTTTAACCTTTTCCTCATCTACTGGAAGATTCTTAACTCTTTTGATTACTATAACAAATGCTAGTATAGCACTTATAGCCTGACAAATGAATGTAGCCCATGCTACACCTGCAATACCCATTTTAAATACTGCAACAAATAATATATCAACAAATATATTTGATACAGAAGAAATAGCTAAGAAGATAAATGGTGTTTTAGAATCACCAAATGCTGAAAATATACCAGTAGAAACATTATAGATAAATACAAATATTAATCCATAAATATAAATATCTAGATATAATGACGAATCATCAATAATATTATCTGGTGTATTAATTATCTTTAATAATGGCTTAGTTAAAAATATACCAAGAATAGTTAGAATAATACAAATAGCTGTTGTTGCGATAATAGCTGTATAAATACAGCTTTTAACAGCTCCAAATCGCTTTTCACCATATAGCCTTGATGTTACAACTGAGCATCCTATATTACAGCCAAACGCAAAGGCTAAAAATACTAGTGTAATTTCATAGCCGTTACCTACTGCCGCAAGAGCATCCTCTCCAATAAATTTTCCAGCGACTAGGCTATCTGCAAGATTGTATAATTGTTGAAAGATAATACTTCCAAATAATGGAAGACAAAATAGCCACAAAACCTTTGATGGCTTCCCTACTGTTAAATCATGTTCCATATTTTATACCTCACAAATTTAAGTATAGCATTGAATTTATATAAATAAAAATATATAATATTGATAGATTTAATAACGGATGGTTATCAATTATGGAGCTAACACAATTATATTATTTTTATAAGGCCGCAGAGCTTGAGCATATAACAAAGGCAAGTCGTGAAATAAATATTGCACAGCCTGCCCTAACTAAAGCAATTCATAAGCTAGAGGAGGAGCTTGAGGTACCATTATTCCTACATAATGGTAGAAATATTAAGCTAACACCATGGGGAAAATGGCTTTATGAAAAACTAAAGGATCCTTTAGGATCTATTTTAAATATAAAAAATGAAATTAATTTATTAAAAAATAATAAGCATATTAAAATATGTGCTTTAGCTGCCTCAACCTTTGTTACAAATGCTATTTTACAGTTTAAAAGAAAATATAATAATATAACATTTACTCTATTACAAAATGAATGTGATGATTGGGATATATTAGTAGATTCAGGTGAAAAAGGTTATATGGAGGAAATATTTATTGGCTGTGGTAGCTTATATAAAAATAAGATAAAGGAAGTTACTGATTTAAAGGATAAGCCAGTAATTACATTTACTCATTTTAAGGAGCTAAGAGATAATATTGATAGATTTTATAAGGATAATAATATTAAGCCTAATATAGCCTTTGAATGTGATAATTTAAATATATTACATGATTTAATATTAGAGAATAATGGTATAGGCTTTATACCAGAATTTACATCTGGTGATATATTTAATGATATAAGCCTATTAAGATTAGATAATTATAAAATTAATAGATATATATGTATTACTAAAAATCAATTTGGCTTAAATAATGGAAAAATAGTAGATGAATTTTATGAATATTTAAATTCCTGCTTTAAAAATAAAAAAATATTATCAGTCTAGCTGATATATAATAAAGGATATTAATATGAAAAAAATAATGTTTGTTTGTCATGGAAATATATGTAGATCACCTGTTGCTGAGCTATTGTTTAATGATATAGCAAAAAAATCAAAGCTTGATTTTATTGCCTATAGTAGTGCAACATCTGATGAGGAAATATATAATGGTGTAGGTAATTTAATATATCCTCCTATGAGAAGACTATTAAATAGTGATGGTATTGATACTAGTAAAAAAAGAGCTATTCAGCTAGAATATAGTGATTATAATAAATATGATTTATTTATTGGTATGGATAAATACAATGTTAGTAATATGACTAGATTATTTAAAAGTGATAAAAAAATAAAATTATTTCATTTCTTTGATAATTTAAATAAGGATGTAGAGGATCCATGGTATACTTCTAATTTCAATAGTGTATATAATGAAATTAAGGCTACTATTCCTTATATAATTGATTATTTGAAAAAGGAATAGCTTAATTTTAATTTTCTTAATAATAAGTATATAAGGAGTTTTTTTAAAGCTTAGCTATGAAAGTGAATTAAAAACTGGTATACTGTAATAAATGGATAAATAGTACTTTTTTATTATTGAATATCAGGGATAGAAGAAATAATTCTTTTTAAATTATTTTCATCAAATTCATATTTATTATTGCAAAAATTACATGTTATTTCTGCTTTTTTATCTGTATTAAGTATGTCAAGTAATTCAGCTTTTCCAAGTGATTTTAAGCCTTTTTCAAATCTTTCCTTTGAGCAATTACATCTATAATCTAATTCCCTAGTTTCTAATAGCTGATAATCTCCATCAGTTATTTCATTGATTATATCAGTAGCAGTATATCCCTCATCAATCATTTGAGAACAGCTTTTTAAGGTTGCTAGTTTATTTTCAAGCTTAGTAATATATTCATCCTTACAGCCTGGCATTATTTGAATTAAAAATCCACCTGCGGCTTTAACCTTAGATTCTGTATCAAACAATACTCCTAAACCTACAGAAGAAGGAATTTGTTCTGATTTAGCAAAATAATAGGTAAAATCTTCAGCGATTTCACCAGAAACGATTTCACAGGTTGAGGAAAAAGGATGACGCATATGTAGATCCTTAATTACTTCAATATAGCCTGCTCCTACTCCGTCTTTTACATTTAATTTACCGTTATTGTAAGATAAATATACACCAGGGTTTTGTACGAAGCCTCTTACGTGTCCATCTGTTGCCTCAACAGTAATTCTACCAATTGGACCATCACCATTAACCTTAATATTTAAAAAATCTTGATTCTTATATGTGCAAGACATGATTGCCCCAATTGTTAATGTTCTACCTAATGCTGCACAGCTTGTTGGCCATAGATTAAAAATTTCTTGAGCATGCTTAACTATATCAGTTGTTATTGCTGCATAAATTCTTACTGTTTGATTCATGCAATATGCTTTTTGTAAATAGCTTTTCATTTTATCACCACGCTGATTTTATCATATTTATTCGAAAAAAAGGAGTGAAAACGTTTTTTTATTTTTTTATTTTAAGATTTGTTGACATATTATTTTGTTGGAATATAATAAAAGTATCTATTTTGGGCTGGCTCCTTAATAGATATCCTGGCAAAGATAGTTTAATAAAATAAACTTGAGTATAATTATGGAAGGACTAATTAGGCGTTCATAATTATTAGTTCTTCTAAACAAGATAGGACTAATATCAAGTTAGTCCTTTTTGTTTTATCAGGATTTATATATTCTATGATTTTGAAATAGTAAAATATTGATTCAATTATAGAGAGCACTGGATGGTGGAAGCAGTGTATTGTAGATATTTGAACGCATCAAATGAGAACCATTAGTGGCGTTTCTCGCGTTAAGAGATTTGAGGTGGCTTTAAAAGCAATTAGAGTGGTACCGCGCAAAAATGATTATTGCGTCTCTTTTTTATAAAAAAAGAGGCGTTTTTTATTTTTTTATTGTTTTATGTGTAGTATAATATTGTATAAGGAGGATTTTGAACAATGAAAAAAGGTATTAAAAAGGTAGTTTTAGCATATTCAGGTGGATTAGATACATCAATTATAATCCCTTGGCTTAAGGAAAATTATGATAACTGTGAGGTAATTGCAGTTTCAGGAAATGTAGGACAGGCTGATGAGCTTGATGGTCTTGAGGAAAAGGCTATTAAGACTGGTGCTTCAAAATTATATATTGAGGATTTAAATAAGGAATTTGTTGAGGATTATATTTTCCCTACATTAAAAGCTGGTGCAAAATATGAAGGTAAGTATTTGTTAGGTACTTCATTTGCACGTCCAATTATTGCAAAAAGAATTGCTGAAATTGCAGTAAAGGAAGGTGCTGATGCAATAGTACATGGTTGTACTGGAAAGGGAAATGATCAAGTACGTTTTGAATTAACTATTAAGGCATTTGCGCCAAATATGAAAATTATTGCTCCATGGAGAGAGTGGAATATTAAATCAAGAGATGAGGAAATTGATTATGCAGAAAGCCATAATATTCCTTTAAAGATTTCAAGAGAAACAAATTATTCAAAGGATAAGAATTTATGGCATTTATCTCATGAGGGTCTTGATTTAGAAGATCCAGCAAATGAACCATTGTATAATAAACCAGGATTTTTAGAGCTAGGTGTTTCACCTGAGCAGGCTCCAGATAAGCCTGAGTATGTAACAATTCATTTTGAAAAGGGTATACCTACTTCAGTAAATGGAAAGAAATTGAAGGCCGTTGATCTTGTTTGGGAATTAAACAAGATTGGTGGTAGAAATGGTGTTGGTATCATAGATATTGTTGAAAACCGTTTAGTTGGTATGAAGAGCCGTGGAGTTTATGAAACACCTGGTGGAACAATTCTTTATGAAGCACATGAGTTATTAGAATCTATTACATTAGATAAGGAAACTTCTCATTATAAGAGAAGCATTTCAGATAAATATGCTGATTTAGTATATAATGGACTTTGGTTTACACCACTTCGTGAAGCATTAGATGCTTTTGTTGATAAAACTCAAGAAAATGTTACTGGTGATGTAAAGCTTAAGCTTTATAAAGGAAATATTATTCCTGCATCAATTACATCACCATATACATTACATAATATGGATATTGCTTCATTTGGTGATGATGAGGGTGCATATGATCAATCTGATGCACAAGGATTTATTAATTTATTTGGCTTGCCAATTAAGGTTCAAGCATTGATGAATGAAAAAAATAAAAAATAAGAGGTAAATTATTTATGGCAAAGATGTGGGCAGGAAGATTTAAAAAGGAATTAAATAAAGAGGTAAATGATTTTAATTCATCAATATCATTTGATGGTGTGATGTTTGAAAGTGATATAATTGGATCTATTGCTCACGCAACAATGCTTGGCAAGCAAGGTATTATTTCATTAGATGATTCTAAATTAATTTGTAAAACATTAACTGAAATATTAGATGATATAAAAAATGAGAAGCTAGAATTAGATTTAGAAGCTGAAGATATTCATATGTTTGTTGAAGCTGAGCTTACCAAGCGTATTGGTGAGGTAGGTAAGAGATTACATACCTCAAGAAGTAGAAATGATCAGGTTGCATTAGATATTAGAATGCATTTAAGAAAAGAAGCTGATGAGACAATGCATCTATTATTAAAATTAATAGAAGTAATTGTTAAATTAGCAAAAAATAATAAAGAAACTATTATGCCTGGCTATACTCATCTACAAAGAGCACAGCCTATTACATTTGCAAATCATTTATTAGCATATGCTTTTATGCTAAAAAGGGATTATGATAGATTTATGGATGCCTTTCATAGAATGAATTATTCTCCGCTTGGTTCTTGTGCTTTAGCTGGTACAACATATCCAATAGATAGAGAAACAACAGCAGAAATGCTAGGTTTTTATGGACCTACAGAAAATAGCCTAGATGGTGTATCTGATAGAGATTTTTGTTGTGAATTAGCATCTACAGCATCAATCTCAATGATGCATTTATCTAGATTTTCTGAAGAAATTATTCTATGGTGTAGCTGGGAATTTAAATTCATTGATTTAGACGATGCATATTCTACTGGCTCATCAATTATGCCACAAAAGAAAAATCCTGATATTTGTGAACTAGTAAGAGGTAAAACTGGTAGAGTATATGGAGATTTAATGACATTACTTACTATGCTTAAGGGCTTACCTTTAGCATATAATAAGGACATGCAGGAGGATAAGGAAGCAATATTTGATGCTTTTAAAACATTAAAGCAATGCTTATCTATCTTTACGCCTATGCTTGATACTATTAAGGTTAATAAAAACAATATGCGAAATGCTGCAGCTAAGGGTTTCATCAACGCAACAGATTTAGCAGACTATTTAGTTAAAAATGGTATGGCCTTTAGAGATGCATATAAAATTTCAGGAAGCATTGTTTCTTATTGTATTGAAAATAATAAGGTATTGGAAGACTTATCTTTAGAAGAATATAAAAAATATAGTGAATTATTTAATGAAGATGTATATGATGCTATTAATTTAGAAAAATGTACATTTAAAAGAAATTCATATGGTGCATCTGCAATTGAATCAGTAGAAAAGCAAATAGAAATTATTGAGGAATTTTTAAATTCTATTAGTGAATAAAATGAGGTTTTGTTATGAAATATAAGGTTTTTATTGATGGTAAGGAAGGAACAACTGGATTACGTATTTATGAAAGATTCAAAAATCGTGATGATATTGAATTAATAACAATTTCTGATGAATTACGTAAGGATCCTAATGAAAGAAAAAAGTGTATAAATCAATCAGATGTTACATTCTTGTGTCTTCCTGATCAAGCAGCAATTGAAGCAGTATCCTTATGTGACAATCCAAATACAAAAATAATCGATGCATCAACTGCACATAGGACATTAGAATCATGGGCATATGGATTTCCAGAATTAGGTAATGAATTTCTAGAAAAAATTAAAGTATCAAATAGAATAGCAGTTCCTGGCTGCTATGCATCTGGATTTATGAGTATTGTTTATCCATTAGTAAAATTGGGGATTTGCGGAAATGATTATCCATTTTCTGTAAATGCAATATCAGGATATAGTGGTGCTGGAAAGAAAGCTATTGCTGTTTATGAATCAGATGATAGAGAAAAAAAGTATGATTCTCCTAGATTATATGCTATGCAGCAAATGCATAAGCATTTAAAGGAGATGAAGGCAATAGCTGGATTAAAATATCAGCCACTATTTTCACCATATGTGTGTGATTTTTATAGTGGTATGCTTGTTACAATTCCATTATTTAGTAATTTATTGAAAAAGAAAATGAGCCCTTTAGATATTAGAAATCAATTATTTGATTATTATAAGGATAATAAATTTGTTCGTGTAATGCCATACGATGAAAAGGGCACAGCTGATGGCTTTTTAGAGGCAAATCATTTATCTGGATATGATTATCTTGAAATATATGTTTCAGGAAATGAAGAAAGAATTAATATTGTTGCATGTCTTGATAATCTTGGTAAGGGTGCATCAGGCGCAGCGATTGAATGTATGAATATAGCATTAGGAATTGAACCTGAAAAGGGATTGAATTTATAGGAGAGATAATATGGAGTTTGTTGAAAATGGTGTAGTTGCCCCAAAGGGCTTTAAAGCAAATGGAATACATGCAGGTATCAGAAGCAATAAATCTAAAATTGATTTAGCTTTAATTACATCTGATGTTAAAGCAAGTGCTGCTGCGGTGTATACATCTAATTTAGTTAAGGGTGCGCCTATATATGTCACAAAAAATAATTTAGCTGATGGTTATGCTCAAGCGATGATTTGTAATAGTGGTAATGCAAATACTTGCAATAAAAATGGTATTGAAATTGCATCTGAAACTTGCAAAATATTGGCAAAATCGTTAAATATAAACGAAAATGATATTATTGTTGCATCAACTGGTGTTATTGGACTTCCACTTTCTATCGAGCCTTTTAAGGCACATATGGATGAAATTGTTAGTGGATTAGGAAATACTAAAATGCATTCTGATTTAGCTTGTCAGGGAATAATGACAACTGATACGAGAAAAAAAGAGGTTGCTGTAAAATTTACTCTTGATAATAAGGAATGCTATATAGGTGCAATAACAAAAGGAAGTGGAATGATTCATCCAAACATGGCAACAATGCTATGCTTTATCACAACAGATGTATCTATTTCACCAAAAATGCTAGAAAAAGCATTAAAGGAATCTGTTAATGATTCATTTAATATGCTTTCAGTTGATGGCGATACATCAACAAATGATACATGCTCAATTATGGCTAATGGACTTGCAGGTAATAAAACTATAGCTAAAGAAAATGATGATTATTATACATTCTTAGAAGCCTTAAAGCTTGTTAATATAACACTTGCAAAGGAAATGGCTAAGGATGGTGAAGGAGCTACAAAGCTTATTATTGCTGAGGTTAAAAACGCGAAAACAGTAAATGATGCTAAGCTAGTAGCTAAATCAGTAATTTGCTCAAGTCTATTAAAATCAGCGATGTTTGGTGCTGATGCTAACTGGGGTAGAGTATTATGTGCAATTGGTTATTCAAAGGCAGATGTTGATGTTTTAAAGGTTGATATGGCATTTGCTTCAAAAAAAGGCTATTTAAAGGTATGTGAAAATGGATATGGAATTCCATTTAGTGAAGAATTAGCAAAAGAAATTTTATTGGAAGATGAAATTACTATAAAAATTAATCTAAATGATGGAAAAGGAGAGGCTTCAGCATTTGGCTGTGATTTGACATATGATTATGTCAAAATAAATGGCGACTATAGAAGCTAATATTTATTATGTCACTAGAAAGAAAGCAAGATTTATTATCACTAGAAGAAAGAGCAGATACACTAAGTAAAGCATTGCCTTATATTTTAAAATATAAAGAAAAAATCATAGTTATTAAATATGGTGGAAATGCAATGATTGATGAATATCTTAAATCATTAGTCATGGAAGATATTGTTATGTTAAATTCTTTAGGAATGAAGGTTGTATTAGTCCATGGTGGAGGACCTGAAATTTCTGGTATGCTTAAAAAAATCGGAAAGGAATCTAAATTTGTTAATGGACTACGTGTAACTGATTCTGAAACAATCGATGTTGTTACTCAGGTATTAGCAGGAAAAATTAATAAAAATTTAGTTAAGCAAATTAATTTGGCAGGTGGAAATGCAATAGGACTTTCTGGTCTTGATTCTGGTATGATTGAAGCTAAATCAATCGGTGATGAATACGGCTTTGTAGGTGAAATTGTTGATATTAATCCTGATGTTATTTTAGATGCATTAACAATGGGATATATTCCTGTTATCTCAACAATAGGCTATGATAAAGAAGGAAATGTTTATAATATCAATGCTGATACAGCTGCAGCAAGAATTGCTGGTGCTTTAGAAGCTGAAGAATTTATTTCTATGACAGATATTAAGGGTGTTTTAAAGGACAAAAATGATCCAAATACATTATTAACATCAATTAATGTTTCTGAAATTAAGCAATTAGAAAAGCAAGGAATTATTGATGGTGGAATGATTCCTAAGGTTGCTTGTTGTGTTGAAGCGATTAGAAGAGGTGTAAAACAGGTAGTAATTATTGATGGTAGAGTACCACATTCAGTATTAATAGAATTATTAACTGATGAGGGTGTTGGTACAATGTTCAAATAAAAGGAGGAGCATATGAGTAATATAATAAATAATGATAAGAAATATATTGCTAATACATATAAAAGATTTAATGTTGTATTAAAGGAAGGAAAAGGCTCAATTCTTATCGATGAAAACAACAAGGAATATATAGATTTTTCAAGTGGTATAGGAACTAATACCTTTGGTGCCTGCGATGATGAATGGGTTGATGCTGTTTGTAATCAGGCTAAAACATTACAGCATACTTCAAATTTATATTATTCTATTCCTCAGGTTAAGCTTGCTGAATTATTAATTGAACGTACTAATATGAAAAAAGTATTTTTTGCAAATTCAGGTGCAGAAGCAAATGAAGGTGCAATAAAATGTGCAAGAAAGTATTCATTTGATAAATATGGTAAGGGTAGAAGTGAAATTATAACACTACAGGGTTCTTTTCATGGAAGAACTATTGCTACATTATCCGCAACAGGACAGGATGTTTTTCATCAATATTTTTATCCATTTGTAGAGGATTTTAAATATGCTCCTGTAAATGATATTAATGCCTTAAATGATTTAATTAATGAAAATACCTGTGCAATTATGATTGAAACAGTTCAGGGTGAGGGTGGAGTCAATGCTTTAGAGCCTGAATTTATAAAATATATTGATAAGGTATGTAAGGAAAAGGATTTAGTCTTTATTTGTGATGAGGTACAGACAGGTAATGGTAGAACAGGCTATTTATATAGCTATATGGAATATGGAGTTAATCCTGATATTGTTACTACAGCTAAAGCCTTAGCAGGTGGCCTTCCATTTGCGGCAGTAATGTTTAACACTAAGGTTGAAAATACATTATCATATGGTCAGCATGCGACAACCTTTGGTGGTAATCCAATTTGTGCTCAGGCTGCATATTCTATTATTTCTAGAATAGATAATGATTTATTAGAGCATGTAAAGGAATGTAGAAAAATAATTGATGAAGAATTAAAAAAATCACCTTATGTTAAGTACACAACTGGTAAGGGCTTGATGGTTGGTATCGAGCTTGACGATAAAAAGCTTGCAGTAGATATTGTCCAAAAATGTATTGATAATGGACTAATTGTACTTACTGCAAAAAAACGTATTCGTTTACTTCCTCCATTAAATATTTCATTTGAAAATTTAAGAAGAGGATTAGATATTTTAAAGAAGGTATTGGAGAGTGAATAATATGAAGCATTTATTAACCCTAGAACAGCTTTCAAAGGATGAAATATTAGAAATTTTGAATTTGGCTGATCAATTAAAGTTTCAAAAGAAAAATGGAATTGAGCATCATTTGTTAAAGGGTAAAACCTTAGGTATGATTTTTCAAAAATCATCAACAAGAACAAGAGTATCATTTGAAGTAGGTATGTATGAATTAGGTGGACAGGCCTTATTCTTATCATCAAGAGATTTACAAATTGGTCGTGGTGAACCTGTTCAGGATACTGCTCGTGTTTTATCTAGATATTTAGATGGTATAATGATTCGTACATTTGCGCAACAAGAGGTTGAGGATTTGGCAAAATATGGTTCGATTCCAGTAATAAACGCACTTACAGATTATTGTCATCCATGTCAGGTTTTAGCTGATTTAATGACAATAAGAGAATTTAAGGGTGCATTTGAAGGCTTAAAATGTGTTTATATCGGTGATGGAAACAACATGGCAAATTCAATTATTGTTGGTTGCTTAAGATTAGGTATGAAAATGGCAATTGCTTGTCCTAAAGGCTATGAGCCAGATCCACATATTTTAGAATTTACAAAAAATTATCCTGGTATGTTCGAGATGACTTCAGATCCATTTGTTGCAGCTAAGGATGCTGATGTATTCTTTACAGATGTATGGGCTTCAATGGGTCAAGAGGGAGAAGCATTAGAGCGTAAAAAGGTTTTTGAAGGAATTTATCAAATTAATTCAAAGCTAATGAGTGTTGCTCACAGTGATGCAATGGTACTACACTGCTTACCTGCTCATAGAGAAGAAGAAATTACTAATGAGGTATTTGAAGCACATGCTGCTGAAATCTTTGAGGAAGCAGAAAATAGACTTCATGCTCAAAAGGCAGTAATGGTTAAATTAATGGCGTAATAGTCATTAATTTTTCTTTTTTCTTAAAATTATATATGTTATAATGTTTTTTGGAATGTGATATATATGGAATTTAGTTTAGTTGGTATTTTAATATTTTTAGTTAGTTTTGTTCCACAAATTTTATTAACAATTTTTCCACCAAAAATAAAAATGATTAAGAAAAAAAATAAACAAATAGAAATAATTGATTTTATTTGTAGATGTGGTTTATGGTTTTTTAGTATTTTTAATTTATTTTCGTATGGATATAGATTTATTAATAATGTTACTCAAATAATATGGGTTATTGGATTTTTTCTTATTTCCTTTTTAATATTCTTTTTATATTTAAGATATTTTATGAAAGGAAGATGTGAAAATGATTTATTTGATAGAATAATTATTCCATATCCAATTGGTTTTTTAGAGTGCTTATTATTTTTATTTAGTGGAGCAATTTTATTGAATTACTATGTTATGTTTTTTTCTATTGTATATTTTTTTACGCATATGTATTTAGGAATAAAAAGGTGAAATTATGGCAATTTTAAAAAAAGAAATGAATGTTAATATTCAATCAAATCAATGTGATTTTAAGGATTATTTAAAGCCATCAAGTG
Organism: Anaeroplasma sp.; assembly: GCA_022768655.1. Lineage (GTDB taxonomy): Bacteria > Bacillota_I > Bacilli_A > Acholeplasmatales > Anaeroplasmataceae > Anaeroplasma. The sequence goes on along the minus strand of JALEQD010000025.1, from coordinate 5,497 downwards.
TTTTAGGATTATTTCAGGATATTGCAGGAATACATGCAAGTGAATTGAATTATGGCTTTGATGATTTATATAATTTAGGTTATTATTGGGTTGTAATGTATATCCAGTTTGAGGTGGTTTCTCGTATTCCTAAATTTAATGATACGCTTCATATAGAAACATGGCCTAAAAGAAGAGGAAGATTAGAATTTGAGCGTGAATATGAAATATATGATGCAAATACTAATGATTTACTTATAAAGGGTATTTCTAATTGGGTTGTCATTGATACTAAAAATAGATTAATATCAAAGGCACAGGAGGTTAATTTTTCTGGTGAATATGTAGAAAAAACCAATTACCCTCTAAAACAAAAGCGTAAATTGAATCTTGAAGATAATCATGAAAAAAGCTATTCACATACTGTTTGTTTAAATGATATTGATCATAATATGCATATGAATAATTCAAAATACCTTGATATTATTTATAATATGGATACAGTTGATAGCTATAAGCTTTGGAAAAAGATTGAAATTGCATTTTTACATGAAGCAAGAATTGATGATATGATTGATATTTCGCATTATATAGATATAGATAATGTTCATTGTTATAAGGGCTTTATAAATGATATAGCCTGTTTTGAAGTAAAAATTACGAAGGAGTAAATTATGAGAAATTTTTTAGATTTTATAAAAGAATCACCTACAATGTTTCATGCTGCTAAAAATATAGAAAAATTATTAATTAATAATAATTTTATAAAATTAAATGAAGGACAAAAATGGAATTTAGTCCCAAATGGCAAGTATTATTTAACAAGAAATTCTTCTAGTGTATTAGCTTTTACATTGCCAGCAGATTTATCTGAAATTAGCTTTAATATAACAGCAGCACACCTAGACTCACCTACATTTAAGCTTAAACCTAATTTCAAAATTGAACAGGGAAGATATAATAAATTAAATACAGAAATATATGGTGGACCAATATTAAATACTTGGATGGATAGACCTTTAAATATTGCTGGTAGAGTAATAATTAAAGAAAATAATAGCTTAATAACAAAGCTTATTTCATTTGATAAGCCTATGGCTATTATCCCAAATTGTTCTATTCATTACTATCATGAGCTAAATACTGGTGTTAAATTAAATCCACAATCTGATTTGTTACCTATCTTATGTGATAATAATATTGGAAATACTGATTTATATGAGTTAATTGCAGAAAAATTATGCATAAATAAGGAAAATATAGTTTCTTCTGATCTTTATTTAGCATTATTAGATAGAGGTAATCTTGTTGGACCAAATGAAGAATTTATTTGTGCGCCACAAATTGATAATTTAGAATGTGCTTATGCAACAATTCAAGCACTTATTGATTCTAAAAATGATAAATCTATTAATGTTTGTGTTGAATTTGATAACGAAGAGATTGGTTCTCGTACTCGTCAGGGAGCACAATCATTATTTCTTTCTGATGTGCTAGAAAGAATTAGCTTCTCTTTAGGAAAAAATACAGAAGAGCATAAAATTTCTCTTTCAAATTCATTTATTGTTTCTGCAGATAATGCACAGGGCTTTCATCCTAATTACCCCCAAAAATATGATCCAACAAATGCATGCTATATAAATTCAGGTATAGTTATTAAAAATGCAGCAAGAGGCTCATATACTACAGATGCATTTTCCTTGGCATACTTTAAAACTATTTGTGAGCTTGCAGGTGCTAAATATCAATTAAATACAAATAGAAGCGATGTACCTGGTGGAAGTACCTTAGGGGCTATTTCATTATCACAGGTATCGATTCCTTCTGTGGATATCGGTCTTCCGCAAATTGCAATGCATTCAGCATATGAAACTGCAGGAAGTAAGGATCTTGATGATATATTAAAGGCATTAACAAAGTTTTATGAGCTACATATCACTTCTAAAGAAGATGGAGAAATAAGCTACTAATTATTACAATTTTTTCAAGTATTAATTAATATAATACTAAAAGAGGTTATAGTATATGAGTTATATAGATAAAAATATTGCATTAAAATATTTAGCTAATAGTGAAAAAATATTTGATAAGATAAAAAATAAATTTCTTGATGACTACAAGGATTTTGTTGTTGACTTAGAAAAAATAAACTCAACAAATCAAATAGAAGAAATATATCGTTATATTCATTCCTTAAAGGGTGTTTCTTTATATATAGGCTCACAGGTCTTATATGATGATTGTACTGTTTTTTTAGATAAAATAAAAATGGAAGGAACTAATATTCCTTCCTTAGAACAAATTATTAATACTATGAAAAATGTTTATTTCGAGCTTGAAAATAGTTAATTAATTTTTTTATAAACAATTAATATTCTTTCATCCTCAGGCTCTAAATCATCATTGAAATCACCAACTAGCTTTATCATTTTAAATTTTTTTGATGGTAAATCTTTTATATCATAATAATATTCATAATATTTTTCTTTAAATTCCTCATCATCTTCACTTATTGTAATTGTATGCATAAGTGTAGTTGGTGAGGTTTTTTTTGTAGTCCAATCTAGCTTAAATGTTTGATAATCATCATGTATTTCGTTGTTTTCGTATTCATTCATCATCTCTTTAGAAAAGATATCTAATATAAATAATCCATTTTCCTCAAGATGTGAATATACAGTATCAAATAATTTCTTTAATTCATTTTGTGAGGATAAAAAATTAATTGAATCAAAAAAGCATGTAATTACATTAAATTTTTTATTTAAATGAAAATTAGTCATATCCATTACATATAATGGAAAGTTTAAATGATTAATTTTCATTTTTTCTTTTGCTATTTCAATAATTGTATCTGATAAATCTAGTCCTTCAACCTCATAGCCTTTAAGCTTAAGCATTGTACAAAATGTTCCTGTACCACAGGCAAGATCAAGAATTTTATCATCCTTTTTTAAATATGGCTCAACAAATTCTAACCACAAATCATAATTTAATTCAGACATTACCTCATCATAATAATATCCGAATTTTTTATAAGCATTTTTCATTTTTTCACCTTCAAGTTTTCAATATATTTTTCATCTATATCTATATATATAGTTTTTTGATGTGTATATGTTACAAAGCACGCACGTTTTCCTGGAATTTTTTTAATATTGCGTATTTTTGTATAATCAACCGCAATAGAAGAAGAATCCTTTAATGTTGAGTAATATGCTGCAAGCATAGAAGCTGTTCTTATTTCTTCTTCAGTATAATCATTATCCTTATGAATTACAACATGGCTTCCTGGTGCATTTTTAACATGAAACCATAAATCATTTGGCTTTGAGATTTTATGAGTAAGCTCTTCATTTTGTAGATTGTTTTTTCCTAAAGAAATTATAGTTCCATTTTCTAATATATAAGCTAAAGGCTTGATTTTAGTCTTTTTTTTGTTTTTTATTTCATTACGAAATAAGTATTTTTGATTAATTAATTCATCTTGTATTTCTAAAGCTTCATTAATTGTACAATTTGAAAGCTGATATTCAATTGTTTTAAAATATTCTATTTCATCATTTGAATGATTAATTTGTTCATCAATATATTTTATAGAATTTTTCATTTTTTGATATTTTTTAAAATATCTATTAGAATTTTCAAGTATAGTATATCTTGGATCTAAAGGAATAGCTATTTCTTTTCCTGTATAATAATTAAATACAATTTCTTCTTTCTTTTTTTCTTTTATATTTGTTTTTGAAAGAAGTAATTCACCATATAATTTCACCTGTTCTAATTCTAAGGCCTGTTGTTTTTCTTCATTTAGCTTAATAATTTTTTTTGTATTTTTATTAATTTGCTTATGAACAAATGATAATAAATCATTAGTTTTTAATTTTACCTTTGCTTGCATATCAGCCTTATAATAATATTCATCTAATAAAGCTGAAATTGAATCAAATTCTTGATATTCTTTATTATTCAATGGATGAAAATAAAAATCTTGCTTACCTTTGAAATTAATAAATATACATGGCTTATTATCAAGCTTTAAATAATTACAAAAAGCTAAAGCTGGATTATCCTCTTCAAATATTGGATATGCAATATTTAAGCTTATGCCATTAAATGTGTTCATGTAGTCCTTAGGTGAATTTAGCTTTCTTTCATTTATGATTTCCATAAGCATTGAAGAAGAATAATCTAAAGGGTTAAGCTTATTATTTATTGGAAATTCATATTTAGCATTTGGTAGAATTGTTCTATTAAATTCGCCAACACCATCATGCTTTAATGCTTCAATTATCTTAAAGTCTTCATTACATAAAATCATATTTGAATATCTTCCCATTATTTCACAAATAAGATATTTTTTATTGAAATCCTGCATCTCATTGAAGCCTGCTAAAGTAAAATAGATAACTCTATCATTATTATAAACATTTATGCTTTCAATAAAATATCCTTCTATTTGCTTACGGATAAACATAGTAAAGCTTTTAGGATTTTGTGTTGAATCATATGATTTTTTAGTTAAATGAATTCTTGAAAATTCAGATGAAAATGAAAGCATTAAATTATAATTTATTTTATTTGCACGTATTGTAAAAATGAAATCTGTATTACCATATTCTGTTATTTTTGAAATTCTACCAGAAATTAATGGTTCAAATTCCTTAGCTAATCTAGATAATAAAATACCATCAAAGCTCATAAAAATCACCTACTTTTTAAAGTATAGCATTTTATTTTAAAAAATACTAACAATTTATATATGTTTTGTGGTAAAATGGAAAAAAGATGGTGATATTATGGCATTTTGGCAAAAGAAAAAAGCATCTGATGCTTTAATAAAGTATTTGAGTCTAAAACAAATAAATTATAAGGATGATAATAATTTATTATCATTTGAATTACATTATCCAAATAATGGATATTCAATATATCCATATTTTGCTTTTAAAGATGATTTATGTGTATCAATAATAGTAAATATACGTAGGATAATAAATGATATAACAATTAAAGATTATGATAAAATTAATAGATTTAATAATAAATCAAAATTTTTTCAGGCAAAAATAAATGATGAAAAGGTTGTTGTGTTAGAGTATAATGCTTATTTAGAATATGATTTATTATTTGAAAAAATAGATGATATATTATCAAGCCTATTAGCTTTAGAAAATGAATTGGATCAATTATAAAAATTTGTAATAGAGAGGGATGCACTTATGAAACTAAATGATCGTGGTTTGTTAGTTGTTATATCTGGACCTTCTGGTGTTGGAAAGGGAACAGTTAGAAAGGCATTATTTGAAATGCCTAAGCATAATTTAACTTATAGTATTTCTATGACAACAAGAAAGAAAAGAGAAGGTGAAGTAGATGGAAAGGATTACTATTTCGTCTCAAAGGAAGAATTTGAAAAGAAAATTGAAGAAAATAAATTCTTAGAATATGCAGAATTTGTTGGTAATTATTATGGAACTCCACTTGATAAGGTCAATGAGCAGCTTGATTTGGGTAA
>JALEQD010000023.1 GCA_022768655.1 Anaeroplasma sp. | reverse complement strand
AAAAAAATGAAGAAGACATTGACATATAAAATTTTAGATGCTCATAAGGTTTCTGAGGATTTAGAAAATAATAAAATGAGTATAAAGATAGATCAAACACTTACTCAGGATGCTACTGGAACAATGGCATACCTAGAATTTATAAGTTTTGGATTGGATAAGGTAAAAACAGATTTATCTGTCAGCTATGTTGATCATAATACATTACAAAATGGTTTTATGAATGCTGATGATCATAAGTTTTTACAAACTGTAGCAGATAAATACGGAATTGTATATTCAAAGGCAGGTAATGGTATTTGCCATCAAGTAAACCTTGAAAAATTTGCTGTTCCAGGAAGAACAATTTTAGGTTCAGACTCACATACTCCAACTTCATCAGGAATTGGTGCAATCGCAATTGGTGCTGGTGGATTAGATGTTGCATGTGCAATGGCTGGTATGCCTTTTACTATTGTGTGTCCAAAGGTTGTAGGAGTTAAGCTTTTAAATAAGCTTCGTCCTGGTGTTTCTGCTAAGGATATTATTATTCATTTAATTGGATTAATGACTGTAAAAGGTGGAGTAAATAAAGTAATAGAATATTATGGTGATGGTGTAAAAACATTATCTGTACCTGAGCGTGCAACTATATGCAATATGGGTGCTGAGCTTGGTGCCACATCAAGTGTATTCCCATCAGATGAGCAAACACTTGATTTTTTGAAAAAGCAAGGTAGAGAAGAAGATTATAAGCCTTTATCTGCTGATGAAGGATGTATTTATGATGAAAATATCGTAATAGATTTAGCTAGCTTAGATCCTTGTGCATCATGTCCAAATTCGCCTGATAATGTTAAAAAAATTGATGAATTAAAGGATATAAAGGTTGACCAGGTTTTAATTGGCAGCTGTACAAATTCTAGCTATTATGATTTTGTAAAGGTTGCATCTATATTAAAAGGAAAAAGAATTCATAAGGATGTTTCATTAGGAATTGCACCAGGAAGTCAACAGGTATTACAAATGATTACTAAAAATGGTATTTTAGATGTATTGCTTGCTGCAGGTGCGAGAATTTTAGAATCAGCATGTGGACCTTGTATTGGTATGGGTCAATCACCTGCCACTGATGCAGTTTCACTTCGTACATTTAATCGTAATTTCTATGGTAGAAGTGGTACTAATTCTGCTAAGGTATTTTTAGTGTCACCTGAGGTTGCTGCATTATCTGCTGTAAATGGTTATATTTCTAATCCTCTAGGACTAAAGCTTGATGAATTTTCATGTGAGGTTGATTATCCTAAATGTGATAGCTTATTATATAAGCCAACATTTACAAGTGAGGTTGTAATGGGACCAAATATTAAAATGATTCCGAAATTTAAACCAATTGGTAATGATTTTACTGCTAAGGTAATGATTTCATTAGAGGATAACATTACTACAGACCATATTATGCCTGCAGGTGCAAAGGTATTACCTTATCGTTCTAATATTGAAAAGATAAGTGAATTTGTTTTTTCTAATATTGATGAGGGTTTTTCAAAAAGATGCTTAGAAAATGGTAGCGGTGTTATAGTTGCTAAAAGTAATTATGGTCAGGGCTCAAGCCGTGAGCATGCTGCTATTGCGCCACGTTATTTAGGAATTAAGGCAGTAATAGCTTCAAGCTTTGCTAGAATTCATAAGAAGAATTTGATTAATTTTGGTATTTTACCTATTGAAATAGATATTGAAGCTGATTTATTAGATGAAATCAATGTAAAATTTGATAGAAATACAATAGTAGTAAAGAATATTACAAAAAATAAAGAATATTTGAAAGATTGTGATTTATCAGATGAGGAATATAAATTAATAGAATGTGGTGGACTATTAAACACATTTTAAAATTAAGTAAGGAAGGGTATTATGGACGGATTTTTATTAGAAAAATTTAATGATCTTTTAGTAGATGGAAATATACCTCAAGAGCTTTATGATAAGTACAAGGTTAAGCGTGGACTTAGAAATGATAATGGTACTGGTGTTTTAGTAGGTCTAACAAAGGTTAGTGAGGTATCAGGCTATTATGTAGAAAATGATGTTAAGCTTCCAAAACTTGGTAATTTATATTTTCGAGGCTTAGATATATCAGAGGTTGCTAAAAAATCAGGTGATGAATTTGGATATGAAAATACGTGTTTTCTATTGCTGTTTGGACATTATCCAAATTCGGTTGAATCAAAAATATTTAAAGAAATAATTTCAAAGGAATATGATTTGCCTGAAGGATTTTTAGAAAATATTATATTAAAAAATCCGTCAAAATCATTAATGAATCATATAACTAGATCAATATTATCACTTTATTCATTTGATGATAACCCTGATAGCATTGAACCATTTGATATGATAAAAAAGGGTATTTCCATTATATCAAAAATGCCTGCAATAATTAGCTATTCATTACAAGCTAAAACTCACTATTTAGATCGAGATTCATTACATATTCATTTTCCAAAGAAGGAATATTCATTTGCAGAAAATATTTTATATCTTTCAAGAAATGATGGTAAGTTTACTGAATTAGAGGCAAAAACATTAGATATGTGCCTCATTGTTCATGCTGATCATGGTGGTGGAAATAATTCTGCCTTTGTTGGTACTGTTGTATCTTCAACATTAACTGATATTTATTCTATGGTTTGTGCGTCAATGGCATCATTGAAAGGTCCTCGACATGGTGGAGCAAATATGGCAGTTTTGGATATGATGCAGACAATAATTGATGAGATTGGGCTTGATGCAACTGATGATGAAATATATGCCATAATTAAAAGGATATTAAATAGAGATTATTTTGATAATTCTGGACTTATATATGGTATTGGTCATGCAATTTATTCTCTTTCAGATCCAAGATGTGAATTGCTTCGTGAAAAAGCAAGAAAGCTTTCTTTAGAAAAAAATCCAAAGAAATTTGAATTCTATTATAGATTCGAAAAGCTTGCAATAAAGGCATTAGAAGAGGAAAAGGGTAAAAAAGTATGTGCTAATGTAGATTTTTATTCCGGACTTATATATGAAATGCTTAATATACCAAGAGATTTATTTATTCCAATATTTGCTGCGGCAAGATTGGTGGGATGGATAAGTCATGATATTGAAAACCTATTATATTGTAATAAAATTATTCGTCCAGCAACAAAATATGTTGGGCTTAAGGAGGATTAAAAATGACAGATATTGTTTTATTACCTGGCGATGGAATTGGACCAGAAATTGTTAAATCAGTATGTACTATTTTAGATAAGGCTGGTGCTGATTTATGCTATCATACATATGATATTGGACAAACTTCATATGATAATTGCGGAAAGCTAATCCCAGAAGAAACATTAGAAGCAATTAAAAAATATAAAGTAGCGTTAAAGGGCCCTGTTACTACTCCAGTTGGTAAGGGATTTAGATCTGTAAATGTAAATTTACGTTTGGCATTTGATTTATATGTAAATTTAAGGCCAGCATATTCAATTCAAAATATTTCTAAATATAAGAATGTTGATATTGTAACTGTAAGAGAAAATACAGAGGATTTATATATTGGTGAGGAGCATGAAATTGAAAATGGATTTGAGGCAATAAAGCGTATTACAATTCCTGCAACTGATCGTATTATTCGTTATGCATTTGAATATGCCAAAAATAACAATCGTAAAAAGGTTACATGTATTCATAAGGCTAATATATTAAAGAATTCTGATGGTTTATTCTTAAAAAGATTTAAAGAAATTGCTTTAGAATATCCCGAAATTACTCCAGATGATAAAATCATTGATAATATGTGTATGCAGCTTGTTATGTATCCAGAAAAATATGATGTGTTAGTTGCTCCAAATCTTTATGGAGATATTATTTCTGATTTGATTGCTGGTCTTGTTGGCGGATTAGGATTAGTACCTGGTGCAAATTTAGGTACAGATGTTGCTATTTTTGAAGCAGTACATGGTTCCGCACCTGATATTGCTGGTAAGGGTATTGCAAATCCAATCGCATTATTACAAGCTGCTTGTATGATGCTTGAGCATATTGGTAAAAATGATATTGCTAAAAAAATAACTAATGCAATATTAAAGACTTTGAATAATGGTCAATCATTAACAAAGGATTTAGGTGGTAGTGCAACTACTTTAGAATTAACAAATGCTATAATTTCTAATTTATAAAAAATTGCTGTGAAAATAATTAATTTTAAGAATAATTTTTTCACAGCTTTTTTAATTGATAAAATAAAAAAAGAACTACCCTTAACGGGTAGCCTTTTGGGAGAGATTATTGAAAAGTTATTTTCACTTATATGTTATCACTTGATTTGATATTTGTCAATTGATTTTGAAAAAAATATATAAATTTCATTTCGTGTGTTAATTATTTACAAAAGAATTGTTCAGTTTTATAATATAACTTGACATATAAATTTCAATTTATAATATATATTGAGTGGAGGTAATTATGAGTAATAATTATTTTAAGAATCTTGTTGCTAAAGCACAAAA
>JALEQD010000003.1 GCA_022768655.1 Anaeroplasma sp. | reverse complement strand
ATTAAAAAGTAACTCAACAAATAATAAAATAGATTATTTAATGAGTAGAGGTCTAACAATACCTAATAGAGTATTAGTCACTCTTTAGATAATAAAAGCACCCTATATCCACGATATAAGGTGTATCTAAAGATATTAATATTTCGTTAAAATAGGCGAATGCCTAGATGAATAAGTTATTTTTGAATAAATTATTCATTTTGTTCTAATATTACATATTTATTATTAAAAATAAATCTATTAATATGCTATAATTTCATTATAGGTGTTCAAAAGTGAGGTATATGATATGAAAAGTATTAATGTTATAGTTAAAGATAAAAATACATTGGTTTTAGATGAAGATGCAAGTAAAGGAGATTATATTGATTTAACTGTTTTAGCATCAATTGATCACACTAATATAGAAAGCCTCATTGAAGCTGGAAAGGATAAGGTATATTCTTTAAAGCTTGAGGAAATGAAAAAGACATATCTTTTAGATAAAGAAAAGGAATTACTCCAATTAAAGCAAGAATATCAAAAACAAAATTCAGAATTAATGACAAATATGTCTCTTTTGAAAAAAGAAAATGAAAATAAATTAAAGCTACAGGAAATAGAAATAAATAAAAAATATAATGACGAAATTAATGAATTAAAAAATAAAATTAATGGTTTTGAAAATGAAAAGCAAAATCAATTAGATAGGATGGATGCAAAATATAAGCTTGAGGCACAAAATGCTAAAAATGAAGCAAATATTTTGTATCAAAAGCTTGAAGCAGCATACAAGCTTGAAATAGAAAAGCTTAATAACACAATTAAGCAGCTAAATGAAAATCAAACAAAAACAATTGAAAATGAAAAGTTGAAATTGAAAGAAGTATATGTAGATCAAATTAATGAATTAAGCTTTAAAATCAAATCATTAGAGCAAGAAACAAAAAATGCTATTGAAACAAAAACTTTAGAACAGGAAAAGGCTATTACTGAATTAAAATCAGGATATGAGCAGAAACTACAGGAAAAAGAGCTTGCTTATTTAGCATTACAACGACAAAAGGCAGCATTAAATGTCAAGCAAACTGGTGAAGATTTAGAGGCTTGGTGTAATAATGAGATGACCTCATATATGCAAAATGGTTTTTATAATTGTACTTGGACAAAGGATAATTTAGTTATTCGTGATGAAGAAGATCAAAAAGGCTCAAAGGCTGATTATATATTTAGAGTATATGCTAGTCAGGAGCATAACGAAAACGAGGAGCTTGCATCAGTATGCTTAGATATGAAAGATGAAAATCCTGATTCTATCAAGCGTAAAACAAATTCTGATTATTATAAGCAGCTTGACAAAAATAGAATAAAAAAGAATTGTAAATATGCTGTTTTAGTATCAAATCTTGAAATGGATAAGCCTAATGATTCACCAATATTTAAGGTATTAGAATATCAAGATATGTATGTTGTCCGTCCGGCATATATGATGACATTTTTGAATTTAATAACATCATTATCAGTTAGATTTCAAAATCTTATTTTAGAAGGTATGAAGGAAAAAATCGAATTAATGAATCAAATTAATTTGAAGGAAGAATTTGATAAATTAAAAAATACATATTTAGATAAGCCTTTAGAGATTATGGCAAATCATCTTAAGGAAATAAGACAGCAAAGTGATAATTTAAGAAAGATTAGTACAAAGATTGATGAAGAATGTGATAGTATCACAAAAAATTATATTAATAGTATAGAAAAAAAGCTTTCTAAATTTGAAATTGAAATAAATAAAGCATATAAAAAATCTGAAAAAAATAATAAAATTCCAGAAACTGTACATTAATAATGACTATTTTATATTTAAAATACCTAGTGAAGGTAGGTGTTTAAATATGAAAATATATAAAATTAATGAGATTTGTAAAATTGAATATTTTATAAGAACGGTAAATGGTTCTAAAATTGATGAGGTTGGTGTTAATTTAATGAATCATAATACCATAAAAATTTCAATTAATAAGAATAATTTATGTGGATATTCTTATATTAAAGAGAAGATATTACATCCAGTGTATTCTGAGGATATTGTTTTAAATGATGTTCAATCAAGCGTTTTTCTAGAAAACTTGAAAACAATTAATGTTTTAAATTGGAATGATACATACAAAGCTAATAAAACAATGTATGGTGAAGATGTGTTATGGGAGATTAACATTTATTTTTCTGATGGT
>JALEQD010000002.1 GCA_022768655.1 Anaeroplasma sp. | reverse complement strand
ACCATCAGAAAAATAAATGTTAATCTCCCATAACACATCTTCACCATACATTGTTTTATTAGCTTTGTATGTATCATTCCAATTTAAAACATTAATTGTTTTCAAGTTTTCTAGAAAAACGCTTGATTGAACATCATTTAATGTATATGGTATTTTAAAAGTGTAGGTTATTGGCCTTCAGAAATGTAGGTTAATGGTCTATACTTTTTCTTTTTGTTATAATACTCCTAGGAGTATTCGCGGAGGTTAATAACAATGAGAAAAGACATATACGAAAGGATGAAAATAATGAAGAAAGATGATATAAAGCCAAATTATGCAGCGTTGGCTAAGCAACTAGGATGTGATTATCGAACCGTAAAAAAATACTATGAGCGTGATCTAGATAATATAGTAAATCGTCCACCTAAACCATCGATATTAGATCCGTTTAAAAGCATTGTTGAGGATAAAGTTAAGCTATCATGCAGTGCAACAGCAATATATAAGTTTATACAGAAAAAAGGCTATAAAGGCTGTTATAGCGTTGTTAAAAGATATTGTAATAAATATAAAGTTAAACAGCACCAAAAGGCTACAATTAGATTTGAGACGAATCCAGGATTGCAAGCTCAAGTGGATTGGAAAGAAACAAAAATCATTACTAGTAAAAATGGTGAGAAATTTGAAATTAATATCTTCTTAATAATATTAGGATATTCAAGATTAAAATACATTGAGCTTACTACTGATAGGAAACAAGAGACTGTATTTCAATGTTTAATTAACGCATTTAAATATTTTGGTGGAGTACCAAAGGAAATACTGTTTGATAATATGAAGACTGTAGTTGATCATGCAAAGAGTGAATATAATAATCCAGTAATCAATTCAAGCTTTTATGAATTTTCTAAGGACATGGGATTTGAAACTATATTATGTCGAGCATTTAGACCGCAGACCAAGGGCAAGGTAGAAAACCTAGCAAAGGTCATGGATAGACTAGATGTATACAATAATGAATTTGAATCATTAGATGATTTAGATGAAATAGTAATTGAATTAAATCATGATTTAAATAGTGAAATATCACAAGCAACAAATGAAATACCATTTGAACGCTTTAAAAAAGAAAAAGAATATTTGAATAAGTTACCAAAGCAAGATATCCTTGAAGGCTTCATTACAAAGCCTAAAACCCGCAAAGTATCAAAGGAATCAATGATTTTGTATAACAAATCCAAATATTCAGTCAATCCAAAGTATATAGGCAAAAATGTCGTGCTAGATATCAAAGCCAATACCTTGTACATCTATTATAACAAAGAATTGATAGCAAGTCATACAATAACTACTAACAAATTGAATTATAAGACTGATGACATGGTAAATATACTTAAAACAGACGCATTTAAGCATAAGGATGATGAGTTTATAGAATCATTCGTTAAAAAACAATTAAAACTATATGATTCAATTGGAGGTAAGAAAAAATGAGTTCATATATCCAGCTGATAAATAATTTAGATCAGCTTAAACTATCAAAAATTAAGGAATATATTCCTAATTATTTAGATAATAATATTAAAAATAATATGTCTGTAGTAGATATATTAAAAGAATTAACAGACAAAGAAATTGAATTTAGAGAGGAAAGAGCAGCTCAAATCAACATTACAATAAGCAATTTTCCTTATCACAAAACAATTAATGATTTTGACTTTTCCTATCAGCCTAATATTAGTAAGCCTCAGATATTAGACTTATGTAGTCTTAGATTTGTTGAAAATAATGATAACATATTATTTATTGGTTCTTCAGGAGTGGGTAAGACACATCTAGCAACAGCAATTGGTATGGAAGCATCACAAAAACGTATAAGCACCTATTTTATTCATTTCAATGACTTAATGACAAAAATAAAAAAAGCTTATCAGGAAAATAGACCAGAGGCAGTCGTTAAACATTATTCCAAATATAAGCTTTTAATTATTGATGAGATAGGTTATTTACCTATCGAAAAGGAATATTCAAATATATTCTTTCAGCTAATAGCAGCAAGATATGAAAAGAAAGCTACTATAATTACAACTAACCAACCATTATCAAAATGGGGTGAAGTCTTTAATGATCCTACAATAGCAACAGCAATAATAGATAGACTTGTCCATCATTCTTATGTAATTAAGATTACTGGTAAGTCTTATAGAATCAAGGATTTAATACCAGATGATTTAACAACATCTGATGAAGACTAAAAAACTACATTTTTAAAGGCCATAAAACTACATTTTTTAATTGACATTTACAGCTAAAATTACTGTTTTATGGTGATTTTAACCCTTATTTTCATTTTTGATAGATTATGAATATTGATTAGTTTTATTCTAAAAATGGTAAAAATATCGATAAGGTTGTATACGGAAACATAT
>JALEQD010000227.1 GCA_022768655.1 Anaeroplasma sp. | reverse complement strand
TTATTTAAAAAATTTAACAGGCTCATATAAGAGGGCAAGAGTATCGGCGTTAAAAATTGGAGCTAACTCAATGGACGATTTTTTAAAAAGACTTAGTAGAACTACATCAAATGTTATTGCAACAGAAATATCAGGAAATATGGTCTCTGCTTTTATTGGTATGTGGTTTTAAGAATTTATAGAAAGGGATAAATATTCATGAAGAAGAAAGTACCTTTTGTATTAAGGGAACCAAATTTGGTGCCTAAAAACTTGAAAATAAGATTATTCTTGTTCCTACTTGTAAATGGAATACTATTAGCTTTATTTCCTATATTAGCAATTTTTATAAATTTTCCTTATGGATATTTATGTTGGATATTAATTGTATGCATTGCAATATTGTTTAATATAAAGGCATATCACATTCATACAGAGCGTTATCCTTTAAATGATTATTTAGAATATCAATTTAATCCGTTGAAAGATGAGATAAAAAAAATTGATGGAGAATTTGTCATTGATGTATTTAAAGTTTCAAATAATGTATACAAAATTTTACTTAAAAATAAGGTTTTATATTTTGATTTGAAAGGGTGTATTTGTCCATTGACTGTTATTAGGGCATATTTAATAAGACAATTTACAATTAGATATATCAATCAATATAAGTTAGTTTCAGATACGATGGGAAAAAATATTAATATTTTTAAATTATTTAAAGAATGTGAAAATGTAATTTTATATTATAAAAAAGAAAATAAAGATAAGAAGTTTTACATTATTAAATCATATAGAACCAAGATGAATTCTTTTATAAAGTCTATAAATGGTTATGGTTATGTATTTTGGTATGTTTCTTATCATGGTATGAACAAATATTATATGAAAGTATCGGAAAATGACTTCGTTGATAGAAAAAATACGTCTCCTACGCGCGTGGGCGTATACTAATAGCTATAGGTAAAGAAATGGTATGATAGAATCAGTATTTTATAATGTTGGAATATATTGTAGATTATATTTAGATGATGGTAATGTAGGTGAATCAGGATCTATACAAACTCAAAAGATAATCTTAGATAAATATTTTAAAGACAATAACTTAAGTATAGTAGATATTTATTGAGATGATTGGTATTCAGGTCTTAATTTTTATAGGCCAGCTTTTAAACAATTATTATGTGATATAGAAGCTGGTAAAGTTAATATGGTAATAACTAAAGACTTATCAAGACTGGGTAGAGATTACCTACAAACAGGATATTACACTGAACAATATTTTCCACTTCATCATTGTTAATCATCATTTTATTTACTAATTATATAAATATAAATAATCATAATAAAATAGGGAGTAACCTATAATAATTTGAAATTATTTAAATCAAATTATCTAAGGCTACTCCCTTTATGATATAATGAAAAAAAATTAACAGCAGTAAAGCTTAATGGAATAACTTTATATAGCTTAGCATATTCAAATGATTTAATCTCATCAATATCATATGGTGATAATAGAACATATACATTTACATATAATAGCGATGATTTGTTAGAAGAGGTAAAATATAATAATTCAGCAATTGTAAATTATGAATATGATGGATTTATGAGAGTAAATAAAATTACAAGTCATTCATCAAGCTCGCTTGTTAGAGTAACAGAATATACATATAATCTAGATGATCAAATAACAAAGGTAGTACAAAATGATAATTCTAGCTTAAAAAGTAAGATAAAATATGATTATGATCACTATTCACAAATAATTAATGAAAACATAAATAATGAAGGATATAGCTATTCACTTGGTTATGATAGATTAAAAAGAAATACATTAATATATTTTACAAACGCAAATTATTATGAATATAATAATGACATTAAATCATTATTTACAATTATTCCGCTTAATAATAGCCTAAATTCAATTTCAAGTCCAACAGGAACAACAGTAAAACCAAGTGTATTTAAAACAACATTAGTTAA